>CBDUZN010000084.1:0-8631 GCA_965371715.1 uncultured bacterium
TATGCAAGACGAAGGGGAAAAGAGAATGAATTACAGGAATTTATTAAAACAATAAATCGGCAGTAGAAATGGTTTGTTGCCGATAATTTGCTTATGATATCTAATGATTGTTTATCAACTCAGTGGATTGAAAGTATATCCCAAAAGAACAAGAAAGCAGACAAAATTCTGATTGAAAAGGTTATTAGAGCATTACTGTTATTGGAAGGTATTGCAGAAAGTGGAGTTGAATTTGTTTTCAAGGGAGGAACATCTTTAATGTTGCTTCAGCATAAACCAAAACGATTTTCTATTGATATTGATATTATAATTCCCAAAAAACAAGATTTACTATCTACATTTAATTCTATTGTAGAATCTAAGAAATTTGTTCGTTTTGAAATGCAAAAAAGACAAAGTAAACATTTAATTGAAAAGGAACATTATAAATTCTACTATAAATCAATTTGCAAAACAGATAATTCTGAAGACAATATTTTACTTGATATTCTTTACGAGCAATCTTTATATCAAAATGTTATGTCTATTGATATAGATTCACAATTTATTAAACAAAATAATTCTCCAATAAAGGTAAACATTCCTTCAATTGATGATATCTTAGGAGATAAATTGACTGCTTTTGCACCACATACAACAGGGATACCATATGAAAAAAATGGAAGAAGCATGACAATGGAGATTAATAAGCAATTATACGATATTGGGAATTTATTTAATGAAGCAAAAGACAATAAAGTTATCAGTAACACATTTATAAGTATTGCTAAAACAGAAATGGGATATAGGGAATTGAAAATTTCAATAAATAATGTTTTAGAAGATATTTTTGAAACTGCATTGTGTATATCAACAAGAGGAAAAGAGGGGAAAGGTGATTTTATAGCTTTACAGAATGGTGTAAAAAGACTAAAATCCTATATTTTTTCTGAGACATATCACATTGAGAAGGCAATAATTAATGCATCAAAGGCTGCCTATCTTTCAGGATTAATAAAAAATCAAATTGAAAAAATGGAACATTTTACGAATCCTGAAGAAGTAAAAAATTGGAATATAGAACATTCTTCTTTGTTAAAACTAAATAAATTGAAAAAATCAAATCCTGAAGCATTCTTTTATTGGTATAAAATTTCAATATTAATTGAATAGTTTTTGTTTATAGTTTTCATCAAAGATAATTAAGATGAGATAAAAAACATATTGACAATTAAGAGAAAATAGGTAATGTATTAATAAATAAAAAGAAGAATGGTAGTGGCGGTTCGCGAACCGCCACACTACTCGCCTTTAGCTACGGTGAAAAGGCCACATAGTTTTGATATAATTTAAGGCGGTGTGTTTTTATGTACCGCTTTTTTTATTAACTAATCAGGAGGTTTGTATTAGTAAACAGGAAAAAATTAGAATCAATAATCAGATAAGATCAAATGAAGTGCGTCTGGTTGATGAGAATAATGAGCAGGTGGGGGTTGTACCTATAGAGGAAGCATTGGAAATGGCAAGACAAGCTGTATTAGATCTTGTTGAGGTTGCTCCAAAAGCGAATCCCCCTGTTTGTCGTATTATGGATTATGGAAAATATCTTTATGAGGAAACAAAAAAAGAAAGAAAGGCAAAGAAGAAACAACATTCCGGAACATTAAAAGAATTACAGGTTCGGCCATCAATTTTCGAGCATGATATGGATATAAAACTTAATAAGGCGAGAAAATTCTTTGAAAAGAGACATAAAGTGAAATTCGTAATCAAATACAGAGGCAGAGAACTTAAACATTATAGTGATGGGAAAAATCTTCTTTTAGGAATTCAGGAAAAGATTGCTGATGTTGCAAAACCCGATCAGGAACCAAAATTTGAATCAAGAAGAATTTCTCAAATATTTAGTCCAACAAAGAATGCGGACAAAAAGAAACCAAAGGAGGACAGTAATGCCTAAATTAAAAACAAAGAAATCTGCCGCAAAGAGATTTAAAATCACAGGCACAGGCAAGATAAAAAGATCAAAGGCATATAAATCCCATATCCTCACAAAAAAGAGTCCAAAGAGGAGAAGACAATTGGGAAAATCCACACTTGTGAGTAGTGGAGATGCAAAGAAACTCAAGAAAATCTTACATAACTGATATCAGGAGGAATTATGCCAAGGGTAAAAAATGGCCCAACTACAAGAGCAAGAAGAAAGAAATGGTTAAAAAGAGCTAAGGGATCTTTCGGTAAAAGAAAAAATTGTTATAAAATTGCCAGAGCAACAGCGACAAAGGGCTTAGTATATGCATATAGAGATAGAAAGAAAAGAAAGGGTGATTTCAGAAGATTATGGATTACAAGAATTAATATTGCATGTAGAGAATATGGTGTTTCATATTCCAAATTTGTGAATGGACTGAAAAAGGCAAGTATTCTTTTGGATAGAAAACAACTTTCTGAATTAGCTATTCAGGAACCAAATGCTTTTAAGAAACTTGTTGAAATCACACAAAATATATAAGCCGTTATTGCTTGTATTTTTGATAATCATATCCGGATGTTTACGCAGCCCAAGAACCGGATTATCATTTAATCCTATTCCTCTATCAAAAGGGCAATGGGTGGAATATGTGAATAGTAATATTCCATACGATGATTACCATGTAAAATTTGTTATATTGAATGTAAATGCTAATGGAATAATGTTGGAAACAGATTATTTTACAAGAGAAGAAACATTGAAAATCATTAGTTTCAATAATATTACCAACAATTATTCCATAGATACATTTGTTGTTCAATATAATAATCAGAAAGCATACAAATTTATTCCACCTGATGGATACTTCTTATTTGATTCCCCTATACCGAATCTGTTTGTCTGGGCACAGCATATAGATACTATGAATTGGAAAACAATAATTTGTAATGATAGACAGTTTAATGTATTTGAAATAGCAATAGCAAGCGATACTGTTTACTATTCTACAGAAATACCTGTATTTAATGTTGCACGCATGGTATTTAATAAAGAAGCATTGCAGGTTCATACATATGGTAATAAGGGTGGAAAAAGCCTTCTAAGCGATGATCCAGAGCTTTTGATAACTGGTGAGAATTTACCTGAAAGTTTTCGTCAACTTATAAAACCTTGACAAAGGGTGATAAAATTACTAAAATTATGATGAGGTAAGAAATGGAAATTTTTGAGAAAATTAATGAACTGGAACAAACACTTAATAGTATGAGTGACAAAATTGAAAAATTGGAAAATGAAAAGAAACTTCTTAAAAATCAAATAAAGGAAACACAAAAAAAGGAGAAGTCCACAATAATAAAAATCGAAGAGCTAATAGGAAAAATATCTGATCTATAATATACAAAGGGATGTTATTTAAATGGAAACAAAAAAAACAATAGATATTGACTTAAATATTTTCGGAAAAAATTTCCATATAAAGTCCGATGAAAATGAAGAATATACAAAAAAGATTGCCTCTTTTCTTTCAAATGAAATGAAAGAAATTTCTAAGCATATAGGAGCAGAGAAATTTGAGAAAATTGCAGTAATTGCAGCTCTCAATATTACTGATAAGTTTTTCAAGGAAAGAGAAAAATATTGCATCATAGATGACAAGCTAAGTGATCTTGTAAATAAAAATAGAAAAAAATAATAACATCCCTGCAGCATTTGTGTTGATTGATTATTGCTGAACCAACAAATTATTTCTGGGAATTGACCTTCAAGCATCGTATTGGAGTCAATTTGACGACAGAAAGTGTTTGAAAGATTCCCCCCTAAATATTAGGGATCAGCAAACCAAATCACACGGTGTAGCGGGGATTTTTTAATTATAAAGGAGAATCAAAATGCCTGCAACAATTTTAACAGCAGTATTAATATCCATAATAATGGGCATTATAGGTTTTGGTATTGGTTTTGCATTATCCAAAAAATCAAACCAAACAAAAATCAAGGAAGCAAGCGGAAAAGCAAAACAAATTGTAAATGATGCCAAAAAAGAAACTGAAACATTAAAAAGAGTATCCATTCTTGAAACAAAGGAAGATATTGCAAAAGAAAATTCTAAATTTGAGAAAATGGTAAGGGATAGGGGAAGTCAATTAAGAAAAAAGGAAATTGATGTTCAAGAAAAAGAAAAGGATTTATCAAAAAAGAATGATTTAATTAATAGAAAAGAAACAGACATTCTTAGGAGACAACGAGAAATTATGCTTAAAGAAAAAACAGTTAAAGCAAAAAATGACCGTTTATCCAAAATCATTGATGAAGAAAACAGAAAATTAGAACATATTGCACAATTATCAAAGGATGAAGCAATAAAAATATTAATGATTAATTTGGAAACAGAAGCAAAACTTAAATCAGCAAATATGACAAAAAAAATAAAGGAAGATGCCTTACAGACCGCAAATAAGGAAGCAAAGGAAATTCTCACATTAGCTATTCAAAGATGTGCAACAGATCATGTTGTTGAGAGTACTGTATCTGTTGTTTCTCTTCCTAATGATGAGATGAAAGGAAGAATAATTGGAAGGGAAGGAAGAAATATTAGAACATTTGAAAATGCAACAGGTATTGAAGTAATTATTGATGATACGCCTGAAGCAGTAACGCTGTCCGGATTTGACCCTATTAGAAGAGAAATTGCACGATCATCGCTTGCACAGCTTATTGCAGATGGAAGGATTCATCCTACAAGAATTGAAGAGGTTGTGGAAAAGGCAAAAAAGGAAATGGATGAAAATATAAAAAATATTGGAGAAGAAACACTTCTTGAATTGAATATATCGGATATGCATATTGATTTGATAAAACTTCTTGGTCGGTTAAGGTATCGTACCTCATATGGTCAGAATATACTTCAACACTCAAAGGAAGTTGCACATCTTACACAATTAATGGCTGATGAACTTGAAATTGATAGTGTATTTGCAAAAAGAGCAGGGCTTCTACATGATATTGGAAAAGCAGTTGATCAAAATACAGAGGGAACACACACTCACATAGGTGCCGAACTTGCAAGAAAATATGGAGAAGATGCAATTGTTATTAATGCAATAGAATCACATCATGAAGATGTTGAAGCAGATTCCACTATTGCTGTTCTTGTGTCTGCGGCAGATTCTATTTCAGGAGCAAGACCAGGAGCAAGAAGGGAAACACTTGAAGCATATATTCAGCGACTAGAAAAACTTGAAGAAATTGCCAATTCATTTAATGGTATTGAAAAAGGTTATGCAATTCAAGCAGGTAGAGAAATTAGAGTGATTGTAATTCCGGAAGAAATTTCTGATGCAGAAGCAGATGAATTAGCAAGTCAGATCTCCTCAAGAATTGAAAAGGAATTAAAATATCCGGGACAGATAAAGATTACCGTTGTAAGAGAAACAAGGGCAATTTCTTATGCAAAATAAAACAATTAGAATTCTTTTCATAGGTGATATTGTAGGCAGTACCGGAAGAGATATGATTAAAGGTTCCGTAAAAAGGATAAGGGAAGAAAGCAATGTTGACCTTGTTATTGCTAATGGTGAAAATCTTGCCGGTGGCTTTGGTATGACACAAAAACTTATGGAACAGATGACAAAAGCAGGGATTGATGTGTTTACATCAGGCAATCATATTTGGAATAATAATGATATATTAAATTTTATTTCAAATAAAAATATTCTAAGACCAATGAATTATCATCCGGATCTTCCTGGAAACGGATATGGAACATATCAGGTAAATGAAACAGAAGTTGTAGTTATCAATTTAGAGGGAAGGGTCTTTATGAACCCATTGGATTGTCCATTTAGAACAATGGATAAGATTCTTAATGAAATTGGAAAAAACAGAATTATTTTCATTGATTTTCATGCAGAAGCAAGTGCAGAGAAACAAGCATTGGGTTTATATCTTGATGGAAAAGTATCTGCAGTAGTTGGCACACATACTCATGTACAAACAGCTGATGAACGGATTCTTCCCAATGGAACGGCATATATAACAGATGCAGGGATGACAGGTGCACTAAATTCTGTTATTGGGTTTAATAGTAGCAACTCAATTGAAAGAATTATTCTTCAAATACCCAAAAGGTTAAATATATCAAGCGATAATCCTGTAATAAATGGTGTCTTTATTGATATAGATACGCATACAAAAAAAGCTGTAAGTATAAAAAGGTTGTTTGAACATGAAAAAAATATCGGGCAGGAACATATCTCAGAAGATAATTGAGATAATAGCAAGTAAAAATAAGAAATTATCAATTGCTGCTTTATATGCAGGAAATGATCCATCAATGCTATCATATATTAAATCAAAGAAAAAAAGATCTATTAATGCCGGAATAGAACTTATCATTGTTAATATGCCTGAAAATGTGACAGCTGAAGATTTTTATGAGAAGCTGAGACATCTCAATAATGATGATAATATAAATGGAATAATTGTTGAAAAACCTTTACCATTGCAATTAGATATTAGTACAGTTGCTGGCATCATTAACTACAAAAAGGATATTGATTGCCTTTCTTATTCAAATAATGGGCGACTTATTAGTGATGAATTCATTATTGCTCCTTCAACTGCTATGGCGGTTATAAATATACTAAAACATGAAAATATTGAGATCAATGGGAAACATGTTGTTATAATAGGAAGAAGTGAAATTGTGGGTAAACCGCTTTCACTTTTACTTGTATCAAAAAAACTCAATAATCATGCAACGGTCACTCTTTGTCATAGTAGAACGGATAAATTAGAAAAGTACACAAAATATGCAGATATTATTATTACAGCTATTGGTAAAGCAAATTTTCTAAAAAACTCATGTATTGGTGAAAACAAACCTATTTTGATTGATGTTGGAATCAATTATGATAATGGAAAGATATATGGAGATATTGATCCGGAATGTTATGAAAAAGCATCATTCTACACCCCTGTTCCGGGTGGAGTTGGTCCTGTAACAGTTGCAACTCTATTTGAAAATCTTATTAAACTCAATGAGAAGTATGACTAAAAAGATATATTCAGTATCAAAAATAACCAATGAAATTAAGAATCTTTTAAGAAAATCATTACCTTCAGAATTAAAGGTAATTGGAGAAATTTCAAATTATAAATTGCATTCATCGGGACATCTCTATTTTTCATTAAAGGATGATAAGGCACTCATTAAAGCAGTAATGTTTAATGCAAGTAAAAATGGAATAAAATTCCAAGATGGAGATCAAGTTATATGCGATGGTTATATAGGTTTATATGAGCCCTATGGTTCTTATCAAATCATTGTAAGCAGCATTGAAAAATCAGGGCAGGGAGAACTTCATAAACAATTTTTAAAAATCAAAGAAAAATTACAAAAAAAAGGATATTTTGATAATGAACACAAAAAGGATATTCCACAATATCCTATGTCCATTGGAATAATTACAAGTTCAACAGGAGCAGTTATAAGAGATATTTCAAATGTTTTAAAAAGACGCGCTCCATATATAAAAAAATATTTATATCCTGCAAGGGTGCAGGGAGAAAATGCCTATAAAACACTTATTAATGGTATTGAGTTTTTCAATACACAAATTTTGCCTGATGTGATTATTATTGGAAGAGGTGGTGGTTCAATAGAGGATTTATGGGAATTCAATAATGAGGATTTGGCAAATTCAGTATTTAATTCTAAAATACCGATCATATCAGCCGTAGGGCATGAAACGGATTATACAATTATTGACTTTGTAGCAGATGAACGCGCTCCAACCCCATCAGCAGCAGCGGAGATTGCAGTAAGGGATATTAATGATATTAGAATGGATTTAGAAAAATATAATATGAAAATGAGTAATACTATAAAATCAATACATAGGAATCTTAAAACACAGATTGATATGCTGAAAAGGAATTTTTACATTTTATCAATTGAAAGAATTAATTCAAAAAAACAATTTTTGGATCAAAAAGCATCTGAACTTTGTGATTTATTGAGAAACCTTTTAAAAGTAAAATCAAAAAAAATTGAATTATTACATAAAAAAATTATAATGTTATCACCAATTGCTATGATAACAGAAATATCCTCTGTACTTAAAAACAGTAAAAGATCAATAATATTTAGTATGAACATGAAAATTAAGGAAATAAAAATAAGAACAGAGAATATTGAAAAAAATTTGGAAAATCTGAATCCTCTGACAATTCTCAATAGGGGTTATAGTATTGTTTATAACAATAAAAATGATATAATTAAAAGTTATAACAATGTGAAAACAGATGAAATAATGAATATTCGTTTAAGAGATGGAAGAATATTTGCATCTGTTATCAGAACTATGAAAAACAATATGAAAAAGGATAAAAAAGAGTGAAAAAAAGAAAAGCGATGAAAAAAGAATAGGAGGAAAAAAAAATGAGAAAATTATCAATTTTAACAATTGTTTTACTAGTATGTGTATTAATAACAGCAGCAGGCACAGAGAATATAATGTCTGAATTGGGTTTTAGTGCGGGATTATCAGCAAAGGGTGAAACGGGCTATATATTCAATGAATCAGCATCAACAATAAAGATCAATCCATCAATTATTGGTAACTTAAATAGTTCCAATATTGTATGGACACATTCGGAAATGAATTATAATCAATGGA
>CBDUZN010000085.1:0-8578 GCA_965371715.1 uncultured bacterium
GGATGCAAATATGCAATTAATTTTAAAAAATATCAGGGGACGGTGCTTGAAAAAGTGGAATAATCCGCCTCAGGAGGATGGAATAATTTCGTGGAAGTTTATATGTTGGAAGAAAGAATTTTAGGAATAAGAGAAACAAGCCCCAGCTTCATTATTTATATTAATAATACTTAATAAGGGACGCTCGTTGATTTTGTTGATTTTTCAGAACGATAAAAGAAAAAATCCCACTTTAAAAATTGTATGAAATAGTTTATAATAAAATATAATAAAGATGGAGGAACTTGGAGGACAAATGAAGAATAAAGATTATTTCAAATTATTAGGTGAGTTAAAAAGTAAGATAAGACAGGCATATAATAAGACATATAGAACTGTTAACAAGGAACTTATTAATCTTTATTGGAGCATAGGAAAATCTATAGTGGACAAAAAGGAGAAATTGGGATGGGGACAAAAAATCATTCTACAACTTTCTGAGGGTTTACAAAAGGAATTTCCTCAAAACAGTGGATTTTCGTATGCAAATTTGGATCGCATGAGAAAATTTTATATAACATATAATAAGAATTTAAAGCTCGCACAGCTTGTGCGAGAAATTCCCTGGGGACACAATATTGCAATTGTTGAAAAACTTAAAGATGATTATGAACGGGAATATTACATAAGAATGGACATTAGAAACTATTGGAGTAGGAATGTACTTATACATCAAATGGAGACAAAATCATTTGAGCGCTTTTTATTAGATAACAAAAGCCATAATTTTAATAAAACACTTCCAGTAAAGATATCAAATGGCATAAAATCAATTATAAAGGATACATATATACTTGATTTTCTTGAGATATCTGAAGATGTAAAAGAAAAGGAATTGGAGAAGAGTATTTTAGAAGATATAAAAGCATTTTTATTGGAACTTGGTAATGGATTTACTTTTATTGGCAATCAATACAAAATTGTACTTGAAGAAAATGAATATTTTATTGATTTATTATTTTATCACCGCAATTTGAAATGCTTAATTGCAATAGATTTAAAAACAGGTAAATTTATACCTGAATATGCTGGGAAAATGAATTTTTATCTTAATCTTCTTGATGATAAAGTAAAATTGAAAAATGAAAATCCTTCAATAGGGATTATCCTTTGTAAAGAAAAGGATAATATTGTGGTTGAGTATGCCTTAAGAAACATAAAAAAACCTGTAGGTGTATCAAAATACTATTTAACAAAAAAACTGCCTACCAATCTATCAAAGCAATTACCATCTGTTTCTATAATTGCAAAAAAATTAAAAAGCCTGAAGAAAAAATAAATAAGGAATTTTGGGGATGTTAGATTTTATCAGTACTATTATGAAATAAGTCTTATTCAGAAATGCTCTTAGATTTTTTCGCAAAATCCGTAGAAATAAAATCAGTTTATGGTATATGGTGAGAGGGTTACAACATAATGATATGAGAATATAAATTTGGAGGAACTTGGAGGAAAAATGACAGAATCTAAGGAAAAAACTAAAAACACATTCAATTCAGAGATTATTGATTATTTAAGAATATAATGAATGAATAGACCTTATAAACAAAGAAGGGAGGTTGACATTTTATTATATTAGAATATTATAAAAATAAGAATTATGGAAACAAATACTCAAATGCATACAATATTAAATATGATGAAATATTTTGCTACAAATACAAAATATTGCCATCTTCTTAAAATGATGAAACTAATTTATTTATCAGATGTTAAATCATTACGAGAAAACAATGATATCATTTCAGGAATTCAATTTAAGAAATGGAAATGGGGTCCGGTAGCAGATGAATTTTACTTTGATTTGAAAGATAATAAGTTATGGTCTAAATGGGGAGTAAAAATCATAAAAAAGCAATTTGATCCTGATATTGATGAAGTTCCTGATTTAAGTTACTATTTTAAATTTAAGGATAATGATTTTAATGATGAATGGTTTAGCAACAATGAATTAAAGGTATTGGAAGAGATTGTCTTTATTTATAAAGATATTAGAAGTAAAGATATATCTGATATTACACACAAGCAAAATACTGTAAATGGTTATCCTTGGTTCAATGTAAACGACAAAGATTTTATTAAGTTTGAGGATTATTTAGGAAAACATCCATCTGAGAAACAGAAATCAGAATTTAACGAAATATTTAAATTTAATCAGGCAATAAGGGAATATGGAAAAAGCGATTCTGAATTTAGGTGATGTAATTTTATATAAATTTCCTAAAATGAAAGATGCTCACCCAGCAATAGTAATCATTATTAATAATAAAGATACATGTTATTATTTGTTAAATACAACATCAAATTTAAGCGGGTATCCTATTGTTAATGATTATTTAATTAAAGGAAAATATGATTGCTTTGATAGTCATAATATTTTTTTATTTTGTGAAAATGGATTTAATAGAAATTCTTTGGTTTTATTGAAACAAGTGTTTCAATCCAAGGATTTTGATAGTGATATTGAAAAAGCAGAAATATTATTCACTTTACAAGCTAATATGTTCAATTGCTTAATTAATTGTCTGGACAGATCAGATGATGTAAAAGGATATTATAAAAAACTGTTCAAACATATTTAATCCCAATAAAAAATAATTATCGAATTAAGAGAATATTAAATCTATTGATTGAGAATTTAAAAACACTTTTTGATTTTTTCGCAAAATCCGTAGAAATAAATCAGTTTATAGTATGCCTTGGTGGGAGGGTTGTAAGAAGAAGTCGATGGTCAATAGTCGATAGTCAATAGTCAATGAATGAAAGATGGATTCCAAAGATGAACATATTCTTCAAATTATTCAGAATATGCTTCAAGTGCGGAATGACAAAGAAGAAGAAAATCCGGAGGGGACGGAGGATGCAAATATGCAATTAATTTTGTAAGTGTTAAGTATTTGATAAATATCGGGGGACGGTGCTTGAAAAAGTGGAATAATCCGCCTCAGGAGGATGGGAAAATTTCGTGGAAATTTATATGTTGGAAGAAAGAATTTTAGGAATAAGAGAAACAAGCCCCAGCTTCATTATTTATGTTAATAATACTTAATAATACTTAATAAGGGACGCTCGTTGATTTTGTTGATTTTCCGTGAGAATAAATGAAAATAATTGGAAATAATTGAGAATATATTGAAATATCACTACTTTACAAATTCTAAAAAGATGCTATTATTTTAGGTATGAATACAAGAATCGTTCAATTTAGAATAAATTAATTATCATAAGGAGAAACAATGAAAGACAGGAATAGAAAAAGTATATTTATTATGATTGTGGTATTACTGTTAATTTTGTTTGTAAATGCATGGACAAGAACAAATGGAGTAAAACCCATTGATGACTATAATATAGATAATAATACATTAAGAATTGGTAAAGAAGAGATAACAATAAATACATATAAAAATATTGGAATAACAGAAAAACAGAGTGAAATGATAAAGAATATAATAAAGAATGATTTTTTGGTTAATGATGATACAATCGGAGGAACAACAAATCAAGAGTATCCAAGTGTATCAATGGATAATGCAGGGAATTTTGTTATTGTCTGGAATGATTATAGGAATGGTAATTCTGATATATTTAGCCAGATATATGATACTGCCGGAATAGTAGTTGGAACAAACTTTATGGTAAATGATGATGCAGGCACAGCAAATCAAGGGTTTCCCGATGTATCAATGAATAATGAAGGGAATTTTGTCATTGTATGGGAGGATTATAGGAATGGTGATTATGATATATATAGTCAGAGATATGATAGTACCGGCTTAGCACAGGGAACAAACTTTATGGTAAATGATGATGTAGGCACAGCAAATCAAGAGTATCCCAGTGTATCAATGAATAATGCAGGGAATTTTGTTATTGTATGGGAGGATTATAGGAATGGGGTTGCTGATATATATAGTCAGAGATATGATAGTACCGGCTCAGCACAGGGAACAAACTTTATGGTAAATGATGATGCAGGCACAGCATCTCAAGGGTTTCCCGATGTATCAATGGATAATGCGGGGAATTTTGTTATTGTTTGGTATGATTATCGGAATGGTGATTCTGATATATATAGTCAGAGATATGATAGTACAGGAACAGCACAGGGAACAAATTTTATGGTGAATGATGATTTAAGTGCAGCAGGGCAGCATTATCCCAATATATCAATGGATAATGCAGGGAATTTTGTTATTGTCTGGTATGATAATAGGAATGGTAATTATGATATATATAGTCAGAGATATGATAGTACAGGAACAGAACAGGGAACAAATTTTATGGTAAATGATGACGGAGGTCCAGGAAATCAATTTTATCCCAGTGTATCAATGAATAATGCAGGAAATTTTGTTATTGCCTGGCAGGATTATAGAAATAGTAGTTATGATATATATAGTCAGAGATATGATAGTACCGGCTTAGAACAGGGAACAAATTTTATGGTAAATGATGATGTAGTCACAGCAAGTCAGAATTATCCAAGTGTATCATTGGATAATGCAGGAAATTTTGTTATTGTATGGAAGGATTATAGAAATAGTAATTCTGATATATATAGTCAGAGATATGATAATACCGGTGCATTAGTTGGAACAAATTTTATTATTAATGATGATGCAGGCACAGCAGATCAAGAGTATCCCAGTGTATTAATGGATCCTGATTCAAATAGGTTTATCATATCCTGGACTGATTATAGAAATATTGATGGAGATCCGGAAATAATGGCACAAAAATATGTTAATGGAATACCGACTGATTCAAATGTACAGATAAATGTAGATTCACTTCCATATTATCATCAGCAATCATCTGTATTTGGGATTGCCTGTAATAATAATAGCATAATATTTACATGGATGGACGATAGGAGGGCAAAGGGATGGGATATATATGGAAAATTAACTGATTGGTATATTAATACCGGTATAAATGATTATAGGCAATTACCAACAAAACAAGAGAAAAGTGGAATAATTGTATATCCGAATCCATTTTATGAATCAATAATGATAACAGGTGGTACAGGGGTCTATAGCATATATGATATATCGGGTAGATTAGTAAATGAGATTAATAATGGTCTTTGGAATGGTAAAGATAAGAATGGAAAAGAGATAATGAATGGGATATATTATATAAAGAGTAATGATTATAAATCAATAAAGATAATTAAGATGAGATGAAGAAATCAGGAGATCCTTCGGCAATAAGAAGGCACATCACGATGTGCCACTACGGGCGGGGAAGAAAGAGAATACTGGATACCAAATCAAGTTTGGTATGACAGGCTAAATCCGGAGGGGACGGAGGATGCAAATATGCAATTAATTTTGTAAGTGTCAGGTATTTAATGGGTGGGAGGGTTACGAACAACATATTCTTCGGATTACTAATGACGCACATATTCTTCGAATTACTCAGAATATGCGGACAAAAATTTTGAGGGGACGCTCGTTGATTTTGTTGATTTTTTATATCAAAATTAACAATTAATTAGGTTGACAAAATTTATATATATTTTATAATTAGATTATGAAAAGAACACAAAAAAGAAGTATCAAAATAGATAAAGAATCTGCAAAAAGATCTTCATTGATTTCATCAAAGATTGAAGGATATAAAGAACCATCATCATATATAAAACGCAAAGCAAGATCTATAATAAAAAGCCTCTATAAATAATTGTGTCTAAATATTTAGTTGAAGATAATTTTTATTATCCTGGAACCCAAATACCAAAAAATAAATTAAATATTAAAAATTGTGATTTGCTTAATGAAGTAGAAAAACAGGCTTTGGATTGGTTATATATAAATCATTTAGAAAATATCCCCAAAAAATTTTCAGCCAGTTATATATATAAATTGCACAATAAATTATTTGGAAAGATTTATGAATGGGGTGGAACATACAGAAATGTTGATATTAGTAAAGGCAAAACAAGATTTGCTAATTGTAGATTTATTCCAGAATTAATGCAGGAGTGGGAAAAACTAAATAATGATTTTATAAATTTTGCAGAGGATAAAAAATCATTTTCAATAATCTTATCAAAAATAGCTATTGAATTTAATGCAATTCATCCATTTAGAGAGGGAAATGGTAGAATAATACGATTTGTATTAGATCAAATGGTAATGATTGCGGGATATCAAGAGATATGGGGACATGTAAAATTCAGCGAAAAGTTTGAGAAGAAATATATTCTTGCATCTGAAAGAGGTGTTAATGAAAAAAATTATGATTTAATGGCAAAAATAATATTACGGAATCTTAAAATTGCTTAAGGATAAGTGAATTTCAGGGGACGGTGGTAGAAAAAGTAGAATAATATGAGAATATATTGAAATATCACTACTTTACAAATTTTAATAAAAGGTTATAGTTTTAGGTATGAATTAATGAAGCGGGTAATGTAATTTAGAATAACTTTACAAAGAGGGTATTATGAAAATTAAAATTCTATTTTTAATCACACTAATATTATGTGGAACATTACTATTTTCAAATGCAATTAATAGTGATTTACCTATTAATGAATTGGATAAAATAAATAGAATGAATGAAACAAAAGCAACAGGGGATTCGTTAAATTGCACACTTGTAGGAGGATGGTTCAGTGGACCATGTGAAGCAGTATTTGTAGAAGATACAATTGCTTATATAGGTGATGGTGGATATTTAAAGATATTAAATGTAAAGGATGCATCAAATCCAGTAGAAATTGGTAAGATAAGAGTTCCATCATTATTACAGGATATATATGTAGTTGATACATTTGTTTATATAGCGGGTTATGATGCAGGATTAAGAATAATTAATATATCAGATCCTGTAGTTCCTGTTGAAATGGGCTTTTATGATACAGGCAGTTCAGCAACAGGTGTATTTGTAATTGATAGTATTGCATATGTTTCGGACTATTATGGTGGACTAAAAATAATTAATGTATCAGATCCAGCAAATCCAATAGAAATAGGTTTCTATAATACAAATGGTTTTGCATATGATGTATATGTAGTTGATACATTTGCGTATGTTGCCGATGGGAGTGCTGGATTAAGAATAATCAATGTAAGTAATCCTGCAATACCCATTGAAACTGGATTTTATGATACTGATGATTGTTCATATGATGTATTTGTAGTTGATACATTTGCGTATGTAGCAGATGGATTTGGAGGACTAAGAATAATAAAGATATCTAACCCAACTACTCCGATAGAGATAGGTTTTAATGATAAAGGTATAAGTACAGAAAGTGTAAATGTAGTTGATACATTAGCTTTTGTTGCAGATATATATTTTGGATTAATAATAATCAATATATCAGATCCGTCTAATCCTTCAGAAATTGGTTTTTGTGATACATGCCTTTCGGCAGTTAAGGTATGTGTAATTGATACATTATCATATGTAGCTGATGGGAGTGCTGGGTTAAGAGTAATTGATGTATCAGATCCAACAGCACCAATAGAAACAGGTCTTTACAATACAGCTGGAATAGTAACTGGTATATATGTAGTTGACACACTTGCTTATGTATCAGATTGGAATGATGGAATCAGAATAATTAATATATCAAACCCAGTTTCGCCAATAGAGATAAGCTTTTATAATGAAGGCGATTGTGGATTTGATATATATGTAGTTGATACATTTGCATATATTATAGGGGATGATTATGGATTAAGAATAATCAATGTGTCAGATCCGACAAATTTGGTTGAAATAGGATTATATAACACAGGTAGTTTTGGTTTGGGTGTATATGTAGTTGATACATTAGCATATGTGGCTGATGCGAGTGCTGGATTAAGAATAATCAATGTAAGTAATCCTGCAATACCCATTGAAACTGGATTTTATGATACTGATATTGTTGCATGGGATGTTTATGTAGTTGACACATTTGCTTACATAGCAGATGAAGGTGCTGGGTTAAGAATATTCAATGTATCGAATCCAGCGAGTCCAACAGAAACGGGTTTTTACGATACAGATGGTGTAGGACACGGAGTATTTGTGGTTGATACATTTGCATATTTAGCAAACGGAATTGAAGGACTCAGAATAATCAATGTATCAAATCCAACAAATCCAGTAGAAACAGGTTTTTATGTTACAAATGGTTATGCAATGAGTGTATACATATCGTATCCATTTGCCTATATAGGGAATGATGATGCTGGTCTGAAAATAATTAATGTATCAGATCCAGCAAATCCAATAGAAATAGGTTTCTATGATACAGGCAGTTGGTCATGGGATGTGTATGTAGTGGATACATTTGTGTATGTTGCCGATTTTAGTGATGGGTTATATATAATAAAATATCCAATGAGTGGATCAGGAATAGAAGAGAATAAATTTCCCCAAAATATTTCAGTGAACAATTATTATATTAAATACAATCTTAGTACAATAGATATATATTTTGGATTAAAGGAAAGAGGAGAATTGAATCTTGATATATATGATAAGATGGGCAGACAATTAAATACAATTAATAATGGTATTGTTGAGAGTG
>CBDUZN010000086.1:0-8560 GCA_965371715.1 uncultured bacterium
AATGTATCTAATCCAGCACTACCAGTAGAAACGGGCTTTTATGATACAGGTGGTTTTGCATATGGTGTATTCGTAATTGACACAATTGCATATGTGGCAGATATGCAAGCGGGACTCAGAATAATAAATGTATCAGACCACAGTTTACCAGTAGAAATAGGCTTCTATGATATGGGCGGTTCTGCATATGGAGTTTATGTAATTGACACGATTGCTTATGTAGCAGATAGATATGCAGGATTATATATAATAAAAGTTCCTATGAGTGGATCAGGAATAGAAGACAATAAATTGCCAGACAAAGTATTTAACAACAATTATTATATTAGATATAATATTACAACAATAGATATATATTTTGGATTAAAGGAAAGAGGAAAATTAATATTAGATATATATGATAAGATAGGCAGAAAACTGAAAACATTATATAACAGTATTGTTGAAGATGGATATACAAAAATATCCATTAATAAGTTGGATTACATAACTGGAGAGTATTTTATCAAAGGTAAGATGGGAGAAACTGAAATAAATACAAAGATAATGATAATAAAATAAAACAATATATGCGTATCAGTAAGGTTATTCCGAGTAAATCGCAGGAATAATTATTGCCACATCCGCAAGGCGGATTCGCAATGACCCCTCGACGATGCTCAGGGCAGGCAAGGAAAATACTGGGTTTTCACCTCGGCAAATCTACGACCCATTTCCAAGGGAATGACCATGCGGATTGGTATGTCAAGGAATATTAGTAAGTAAGAAAATTGTTCACCTCGGCGAATCTTTGATCACAATTTATTCACAATATTTTATATGATGATGGAGAATATGAGATTCTTCATGGGTGGAGCGTGGAAAGTTTTCAGAATGACAATTTTGAATCAGGTCTGGCAGAGCAGGGGGAGACACATGAGACAACTTATCATTCGGATTAGTCAGAATATGTTGTTCTAAACCCGAACATCAATCTGTTTGTTTGTGTGAAAGAGCGGGAAATATATTGGGAGTACGGCATGCCGTGTCTCTACTTTTTGTTTTTTACGATTTACGATTCATTTGTTTTTACCATGACAATGCTTATATTTCTTCCCGCTTCCACACCAACAGGGATCATTTCTACCAACTTTCTTTTCACTTCTCTTTGTTGGTTCCATCTTTTTTCTTTTATTCTCACCACTGTTTGCAAATAATTGTGGTTTAAATGCCTGTACCTTACTGCTTTTAATTTCTTCAATATCGCTAAGTAATTTACTGTCAAAAAAGCGTTTAATAAAATTCTTATAAATATTATCTATAAGAACGGAAAACAGTATATATGCTTCTTTTTTAAATTCAACAAGTGGATTTTTTTGTGCATAACCCCTTAGTGTTATACCTTCCTTTATAGCTTCAAGTTCATATAATTGTTCTACCCATTCAAAATCAATTGCTCTTAAAAAACTAAAGCATAAAACATATGATAACTTGTCTAAAAATTCATCAGGCACATTGCATCTATCTTCTATCTTCTTAATAACCCTTTTTTCTATATATTCAATAAATTCATTCTTCTTCATTTCTTCTTTGGGCTCATTAACAGTAAATAGAAAATGTGTCATAAGATATTCATTAATATCATCATAGGGCCATTCTTCTTTAAATGTTCCTGCCTGAATTAGTGTATTCATATATTCAGTAACAATTTCAGGAATATTGTCAAGTAAATATTCCTTTATGTTCTCAATATTCATTTTTATATCAGGCATTATTTCTTCGCTAATCAGTTGTGCCAAGGTATCCTTATTCACTGCATTTTTTACATTTTCCAAAGATAAGTGAAGTTGGAATGTATTATTCAAATAATCAATATGTTTATTAATACTAATATGATTATTTTTGTTCATATCATCTTTAATTGACTGAGTAAGCTTGTTTGTTAATTCAAGGAATAATCCACTATTCACAAATTCAATTGGAGGTGCCTTATAAAGGAAAAAATCCCTCATTTCATAAATCACTTCCCTTTGCTTATTAATAACATCATCATATTCAAGTAGAAATTTTCTTCTGTCAAAATTAAGATTTTCAATTCTTTTCTGAGCATTCTCAATTTGCGTTGTTAATATCCTATGGGATACAGCACCCTCTCCGGACATGCCTTCAAGACGACCTATAAGAGCCGACATTCTGTCACTACCGAAAATTCGCATTAAATCATCCTCAAGAGAAACAGTGAATTGTGAAACACCTCCATCTCCCTGTCTTCCTGAACGACCTCTAAGCTGTCTATCTATTCTTCTTGATTCGTGCTTTTCAGTACCAAGCACATATAAACCTGGTTGCACCGTTCTTTCGCAATTTCCATTATTATCTGTTTTAATACATACTTCTCGTTTGGCTAATTCATTAGTTGAAGGAATAAACAATTCATCTTTTTCATGAATATCATTTCCCTGAATAATGCTAATTTTATTATCCTCATTATCAAATGAAAAATACATTGATTTGTCTTTTAATATTTCATCATTTTTAAGTAAATATTTTATATATTCAATTGATTCATTATTACCGCATATTATTTTGGGATCTCTTTCTGCATTTTTCATATCAAGTGCTTGAATTAATGTTGATCTTTCTGAAAGCATTTTTATTGTTTTTCCCAATTTAATATCAGTTCCTCTTCCTGCCATATTTGTAGCAATTGTGATTGCTCCCTGTGAACCAGCCTCTGCTACCACATTTGCTTCATTTTCATAATTCTTTGCATTAAGAATATTATACTTGATTTTTTTACCGGTATTATCAATACGGGTTTTGAGTAAATTATCAAGATGTTCAGAAGATGCAACCGATGCAGTACCTACTAGTAACGGTAAACCGGCATTATGCAGAGTTACAATTTCATCAACAATAAATTTCATTTTATCTTCTTTTTTGATGAACATTATATCATCTCTATCATCCCTGATAACGGGCTTATTTGTTGGTATAACAATAGTAGGAATTTTGTATATTTGCATAAACTCTTTTGCTTCTGTTTCAGCTGTACCAGTCATTCCTGACAGTTTTTCAAACATTCTGAATAAATTCTGTAAAGTAACAGTTGCAAGGGTTTTTGTCTCCTCTTCAATATGCACATTTTCCTTTGCTTCAATAGCGGAATGGATACCTTCAGAAAATCTCCTTCCAGGCATTAATCGTCCTGTATGCTCATCAACAATAATAACCTTTTTATCCTGAACAATATAGTCAATATCCTTAACAAACATTGTGTATGCTCTGAGTAATTGCTGTACCGAATGTATGCGCTCGGATTTTGCCGCATATATATTATTTAATTCTTCTTTCTTTTTAAATTTTTCCTGATCTGTTAGATCATCATCATTATCAATATCCTGTGTTTCCATAGAAATCTGTGGTAATACAAAAAATTCATTATCCTTTTTTAGTTCAGAAAATTCCCTTTCCCCTTCATCAGTAATATGAATAGAATGCGCTCTTTCTTCAATTGAAAATAACAGCCCTTCATCTAATTTATGTAATTCCTTATCTCTTATCAAAGCACTTTCCATGCTTTCCATTCTTCTTGCAATATCGGCATCCTGTATTAATGATATAAGTTCAGGCATTTTAGGATGTCCACGCCTTATTTTCATAAGATTGTATATTCCATTATCAAAGTCATCCGTTTTAATCTGCTGCCTTACCTGTTTCAGAATTTCATTTATCCTTTGTCTTTGATTTCTTACTAATTCTTTCACAGACAAATTAAGTTCTGTATATATATTAAATGTTTTTTTCTGATCAGTATCATCCATAGGTAATCCTGAAATAATAAGAGGAGTTCTTGCTTCATCAATAAGAACAGAATCAACTTCATCAATTATTGCAAAAAAGAAATCATCTCTATGCACTTTTTCCCGTTTATGATATGTTAAATTATCCCTTAAATAATCAAATCCAAATTCATTATTGGTTACATATACTACATCCTTATTGTATTCATCTCTTCTTAGGGCAGGAGTTACTCCCGATTGTACAAGCCCCACTTCAATACCAAGCATATTATAAATAGGATTCATCCATGCTCTATCCCTTCTTGCAAGATAATCATTTACAGTGATTAGATAGGCACCTTTGCCAATAAGAGCATTTAGATAAAGAGGCATTACAGCAACAAGCGTTTTTCCTTCACCTGTAGCCATCTCAACGATTTTCCCTTCATGTAGTGCTATTCCACCAATAATCTGTACATCATAAGGAATCATTTCCCAAATAAAATGTATTCCTTTTTCAGAATATGAATATTTTTCATTATAAAGACGAGTCATTACAAATTTAACAAGAGCAAATGCTTCCGGTACTAATGAATCAATTTCCTCTCCTTTGCTCAATCTTTTTCTAAATTTTTCTGTGTATAAGGATGGGTCAATACGCTTTTCTTTATCTTCATTTATTAGTTTTTCATACTCAATATTTGCTTGTTCAACAATCTTTTCATAACCTTTTATCTGTCTGTCATTGTATGAAGGAAATATTTTTCTTAAAATACTCAATTTAATACCTCTTTTATTGCTTTAAATATACCATTTTTATCAAGTCCATGATCCCTTCTTAATTGTTTCTGCGAACCCATTTCAACAAATACATCTTTTATTCCAATATTAATTATCTTTTTCTTTAAATTATTATCTACTATTAATGTATTTATAAATTCGCCCATTCCTCCGGATAATACATTTTCTTCTGCAGTAACTATTATCTGATGTTTTTTAATAAGCGGTATTATTGCTTCATTATCAAAGGGTTTCAAAAATCTTACATTTACAACAGTTGGTGTGAATTTGAATTCCTTTTTTATCATTGCAGCTGCCTTAATTGATGGATTTACTTCTTTACCAATTGCTAAAATTAAAACCTTTTCTCCTTTACTAATAATATTTGATTTGCCCAATTCAATATCTTTTATAGGTCCTGATATATCAAGACCCATTGCATTACCTCTTGGGTATCTTACTGCAATAGGACCTTCCTTGTAATCAAGTCCAAGCTTTATCATACTTCTGAGTTCATCTTCATCTTTGGGTGCCATAATTACAAGTGATGGAATCGTTCTCAAATATGAAAGATCAAAAAGTCCATGATGTGTAGGTCCATCCTCTCCTACAATACCTGCTCTATCCAGAACAAAAAATACATTCTGTTTCATCAATGCAGCATCCTGTATCAATTGATCATATGATCTTTGGAGAAATGTTGAATAAATCGCACAAACAGGCTTTAGTCCCTCTAAAGCCATGCCAACGGAAAACTCAACGGCATGTCCCTCAGCAATACCCACATCAAAAAATCTTTCAGGATATGCATCCTTGAAATATGAAAGTCCAGTACCATCCGGCATTGCAGCAGTAACAGCAACCACTTCTTTCCTGCTTTTAGCAAGTTCTACAAGTGTTTCACCAAAAACTTTTGTATATTTTATTTTACCATTCGGATTTACATCTATTTTACCTGTATCTGCACAGAATTTTCCAAGACCATGGAATTTTGTAGGATCATTTTCAGCATAATGGTAACCTTTACCCTTTTTTGTTATTGCATGTATAAGAATCGGACCATTATATGTTTTAATCGCTTTTAAGGTACTTATCAGATCATTTAGATTATGACCATTTACTGGACCTATATATCTTATACCAAATTCTTCAAAAAGTATTGTGGGTATTACTAAATTCTTCATAGATTCCTTTATTCTTCTTGCAAGGTCTCTTGCCCTTATACTCATTCTTGTTGGAAGAATCCCAAGAAATTCCCACATTTCTTTTTTTAATGTTGTATATACCGGGGTTGTTTCAAGTTTATTCAGATATTGTGATATCCCACCCACATTTGCAGAAATGGACATTTTATTATCATTAAGAACAATAATCATACGGGTTTTTAAATGAGCAATATTATTCATTGCTTCATATACCATTCCATTTGTCATTGAACCATCTCCAATAACATTTATAACATGGAAATCATCTCCTCTCAAATCGCGTGCAACTGCCATTCCCAGAGCTGCTGACATTGAAGTTGCCGCATGCCCTACTGTTAATGAGTCATGTACTGATTCAAAAATATTATTGAATCCGCTTAATCCCCTATATGTTCTTAGTTTTTTAAACTCCTCTTTTCTTCCTGTAAGAATTTTATGTGCATATGCCTGATGTCCCACATCTATAACAAATTTATCTATTGGTGTATCAAAAACATAATGTAATGCAATTATTATTTCCACTGCACCAAGTGATGGTGCAACATGACCCCCTGTTTTACTTGTTACATCAATAATATAATCCCTGATTTCATCAGCAAGTTGCTTCAAATCAACAATTTTCAGGTCTTTAATATCTTCCGGCATATTGACATTATCTAATATCTTTTTCATAATTAACTCCTATGCAAAAATAATTGCAACAAGTATACCTAATATAGCACCCATAAATACTTCAAGTGGTGTATGTCCTAATAGTTCAACTAATTGATTTTCATTAATATGTTTATTTGCAATAAACTCTTCAATAAGTTTATTAAGTATTGCTGCTTGTTTTCCGGCAGCTCTTCTTATACCTGCCGCATCATACATTATTATCATTGAAAAGAATAGAACAATAACAAAAGTCAATGAATTGAATCCTTGTGAAAGTCCAACAATAGTTGTAAGTGTAGTTGCTGTTGAAGCATGTGAAGAAGGCATACCTCCTGTTTCAAAAAATCTTTTGAAATTAATTCTTCTGTGTTCAATAAAATATGAAACAATTTTTATTGCCTGTGCAATAATTCCACTTAAAATAACAACAATAATAATTTTAAATGCATACATTATTTTGCCCTTTTTTTGAAATATATTATTAGTTTTTCAATTGTCTCAGTATCAAAATCCATTGTTTGAATAATCCCAATTGCTTCTTCATACTCTTTTAATGCAAGTTCCTTTGCCTTAATTGGTGTATAAAAAGTCATATATGTTAATTTATTCTGCTCAATATCCTTTGCAGTTGATTTTCCAAGAATTTCTTCATTACTTTCAATATCAAGAATATCATCAATTATCTGAAATAAAAGACCTGATTTCCTTCCCAATTTTTTTAATTTCGTAAAATCACTTTTATCACTTCCCAGCAGCAATGCAGGTATAGCAAAACATGCTTCAATTAATGTTGCTGTTTTGTGATCATGTATATAATTTAATGTTTCTTCATCTCTACTAAATTCTTCTATCTCAGTATCAACAAATTGACCTGCTATTATACCTCTTGGTCCCACACATTGAAGAAAATACTTGAGCCCATTTAATAAATTATCATGATTTATATCTGCATTTAAAAATATTTCAAGAGCATATGAGAAAAGAGCATCTCCTGCAAGTATAGCTACCGCTTCATTATGCTTTTTATGCAGAGTTGGTTTACCCCTTCTTAAATCATCATTATCCATACAGGGCAAGTCATCATGTATAAGCGAATATGTGTGTACCATTTCAATAGATGCAGCAATAGGTAGAATTTTCTCATATTCCTTTTTTCCTGTTAGCATTTCCCATACAAGCATTATTATTATTGGTCTGAGGCGTTTCCCTCCTGCCATTACAGCATATTCCATACATTCATATAATGTATTACTATACTTATTATCATTTTTGAATAATGATAAAAGGTAATTATTAATAATTTCCTTTCTTTCTTTTACAATCAAGTCAAAATCATTCATTCTCTTTATTCTCTTCATTTAATACATTTTTAATTTTTTCTTCATACTCACCAATAATCTTTTCGCATTCTTTAATCAAACTTATACTTTTCTCGTACATTGTTATTGCTTCATCTATATCTGTTCCTTCATTTTCAAGCATTGAAACAATGTTTTCAATCTCTTCAATCTTTTTTTCCAGCTTTGTACTCATTTTTACTCTCCTTGTTGATAACAGAGTATGAGATTTTTCTGCATTTTCTCATAACATATAATATCTTTTATATTATTTATATTTACTATCTTATTATATTATTGTATTCATAGGAATAGGTCAAGACCCTGTTATTAATATTCTTCTTTATTTTGTAAGGCATATTCCATATTGGGGCATATTCTATTGTAGGGGCGGTTCGTGAACCGCCCTCTTACTTATTCTTTCTTCTTTTCTCCGCCAGCATACTCAGCATACAAGCAACCAGCATACTTGCAATTATTCGTTCTTAACGAATAATTGCAATCTTACTCCACCTTTCCACACTTTCATTTCCATTTGTTGCTATTACCTGTATATTATACACACCATTAAGTACTGTTGCACCTGCTGTATTGTTTCCTGTCCATATCACTTCATTTATGCCTGCTGCTCCTGCAATATTGGAAGCATATACAAGTTTACCCGTAATTGTAAATATGTTTATCACAATATCTGCTGGTTTGTTTAATACTACTCTAACATTACTCTCATCACTTGTAGGATTAGGATATGGTAAGAATTGTTCAATTGTTAATTCATTACCTGCAAGGGAGGCTATCTGTACTTTCTTATCTTCATCTACAA
>CBDUZN010000087.1:0-8542 GCA_965371715.1 uncultured bacterium
TGGTTTCTCACCATTAGATATATATGATTGTAATTTCAGATAATCGCCATTATCAAGATATTTTAGAATATTATTTTTAGTCCTCTCCGCTTCATATGGTTTATTCAAAATATAATATGGCAGCTCATATCCCTTATATTCCTGATAATTTACATAAAGCATTCCTGTTCCATATATATCTAATCCAAATCTGCCTAAAGCATCTATCATTGCTTTTTCATTGGCAATTGAATTTATACTTATTAGAATAATTATAATTATAATTAAATTCTTCATAAACTATCAAGTATTAGTGAATGGATCACTGAATTTGTTTCCATTAATTTAAAATATTTTCTTTTACCAGGATTATAGATATGACCATCAGCAAATATATAATGTATACCATTGTCAATTAAATATGATAAAAATGGTCCACCGAAATTCTCCTTTTCATTACCCCAGACACCCAATATCTTTATTGCATTACGCCCTTTAAAATCAATTGTATCAATTGTCAATTTTACAAATTGAGTGTCAACAGTATCTCCATCCCAATATTTGTTAGATATTTTTTTTCTCCACTCAAGTATTGTTTTATATGTAAAAGTAGTTTTTTCTAAAACACTTATAGTAACAATTCTTTCAGGATAATGAGAAATCACAGAAAAGGTTTTCAATTCCTTATTAAAAAATGATTTCTTGTAATCCGAAGGTATTTTTATGTTAATATCAAATTGCTTTTTTATAGATTTCTCTAATTCACTATTTTGTCCGGTAAAATAAACCATTCTTTCAAGTGCTCTTGATGCGGACTTTTTAAAGAAATCCACAATATTATTTCTATTGATCTCTATCATTTTCTTCAATGCTTCTTCGTCAGTACCGGCAATTATCAAAATTGACTGCCCTTTTGCAAATCCATCGTAAATCTGAAACATCATTGCTCGATTATCCTTAACCTCCTGAAGATTCTCATCATTAAGGAAATTATTGATTATTTTGGAATATGGATCCTTTCTCTCAATATTTGTAATAAATAAAATATTCTTGCTTTTTTTAAATAATGGCAATTTTTCATAGGGTACATACAAGATTTTAAAAACAGATTCCCTTACCGGTAAAAATACTTCATCATAAAGTACATCAAGCAATATTGGTTCCATTTCACCATAAACCGCTTTTGATGCACATATAACTATTTCTGACATTACACCTGTTGCTGTTTCCTTTAACTTACTTGGCGTACATGAAGATAATATAAGAATAATTATGAAAATTAATTTTATTATATTATGTTTCTTTAAGAATATCATCAAGTCTCCTTTTTAGGCATAGTTTAACATATTTATTATCATGCTGCAATAAATTCGGATCTTCACTAATTAAATCGGCAGCATCCTTAAAAGCTAATTTCAATACAGAGTAATCCTCCGGAATTAATGCAAATTTGAACTTTGGCATACCATGTTGCCTTTTCCCCCATAATTCACCCGGACCTCGCATTTTTAGATCCATTTCAGCAATATCAAATCCATTTGAATTATTAGCAATAATTTTCAAGCGCTCTATTCCTGTTTCTGATATCTCACTGCTGCTTAGAAGAAAACAGTAAGATTTCAATTCTCCTCTTCCCACCCTTCCTCTTAATTGATGTAATTGTGATAAACCAAATCTTTCTGCATTAACAATAATTATTGCTGTTGCATCCTTTATATCAATGCCTACTTCAATAACAGTTGTCCCAACCAATATATCTGTTTTTCCTGTTTTTAGATTATGCATTGCAACTTCTTTTTCACCTTGTTTCAGTTTTGAATATATTTTCCCAATTTTATATGATTTAAATGGTCCCTCTTTCAATTCATTATAAACCCTGTTTACAGATTGTAATTCATTCAGTTTACCATCTTCAATTAATGGACATACAACAAAACATTTTTGTCCATCATCCAAAAGCTTTTTCACAAACTCATACATTTTATTTCTATCTTTTGATGCAATCCATTTTGTTTTAATAGATTTTTGCATTGAAGGTTTTTCCTTTATGCGACTTATATCCAAATCACCATATATCATCATTGACATAGAACGAGGTATTGGCGTTGCACTCATTATAAGATAATCCGGGTGTACTCCCTTTCCTCTCATTATATTCCTTTGAATAACTCCGAAACGATGTTGTTCATCAATAATTATCATTTTTAGATTATTAAAAATAACACTATTTTCAATAAGTGCATGTGTTCCAATTACTATTTTCGTTTTCCCTTCTTCAATTGATTTAATATCCCTTTCTGATTTTTTTATTGAAGATGTTAAAATAGCAATTTTAATATTCATACCTTCAAGCATTTTTGAAATCTTATCATAATGTTGCTGTGCTAATACTTCGGTTGGAACCATTATTGCAGCCTGATACCCACTATCCACTGCAAGTAGCATAGACATTAACCCAACAATTGTTTTCCCAACTCCAACATCTCCCATAAGCATTCTATTCATTGGATATACTGAATACATATCTTTTGTAATATCATTAATCGCATTTTCCTGATCGGAAGTTAATGTAAATCCAATTGATTTCAAAAGTTGAATACCTGAAGGAGATTCATTTGTATATGAATGATGCTTTGTTACCATATTCCTTTTCCTTCTTACTGCCATAACCAATCCTGAATGGAATAATTCTGTAAATTTCAATCTTTTAATAGCATGAGAAAGTGTTTCATCATTTTCCGGAAAATGAAGATTTTTTAAAGTAGTTTTTATATCAATAAAACCATATTTCTTAATAATATTATTGGGTAAATCCTCTTCAATCATTTCCGTGTAATCATTAATAGCAAAATGAATTATCCTTCTTAAATATTTTTGTGATAAACCATGAGTTAATGAGTAAATAGGTACAATTCTCCCTGTATGCAGTAAATCCTCTACATTGCTGTCCATTATTTCATAAACAGGATATAACATTTCATAAATACCTCGCCCGCTATTTACCTTTCCACTTAAAATTACCTTTTCCCCGGCAATAATTGTATTTTTTACATATTTATTATTAAACCATTTTGCATACATATATTGATTTCCTGATTTAACAAGTGCGCTGAATATATACATCCGTTTTCTTGTATATGTTTCACCTGTTTCAATAACATCAGCAAGAATTGTATTGAATTTATCAGGAACAATCTCATCATTATTTATTTCTCTATTTAAATATTTGAAAGGCGGATAAAAAAGCAAATCCCCTATTGTTTCAATGCCCAGTTTTTTAAAAAGATTATACCTTTTGGGACCAACACCTTGAAGGTACCTTACATTATTATCAATATTCTTCATAAGGCACAAATTCCAATTGATTACTCCTTAGTCCCATTATTTTACAGAACATAGAAAATACTGGTAAATCCATTGAAATATAATTTATTAATCCGGTTGAATCAATATGAATTTCATATTCATCGGTGCTTTCACCTCTTACTGTTACATTCTTAATGATACTGGTTTTATTACTGTCAGTTATCGAAAAAACATATGATTCAACTTTTCTCTTTAATCCTGTTATACTTTCAGTACCAGTATAATACAAAGTGTCAGAATTTATAATTGGGAAAACAATTCTCGGTCTTGGGGGATCATAAAAAGCAGAGGCAGATAATATACCATATCTGATATTACGACTAATTATAAAAAAGGTATCCCCTTTTATTATAAGATTTTCTGTATAAATAAATTTACCTGATTCAATTTTAATATTGAAATTATCTAAATCATAATTTGCTTCTATTGTAAATATTTTTTTTGACCCTTTTTCAATGAACTGATTATTGTCTATATGTAATCCTGCAAAAGATAATGCTATAAATATAAGAATAATGGTATTCATTCTTTCTCCCTATCTGCCTTATTTTTAAGTGTTTCAAGAATCAACAATGCCTCAACAGGTGAAGTCCTATTAATATCTATTTCCTTTAATGATTTTATGATTTCAGATTTGTTATTATTCTTTAATTCGCTGTTATTAAATAATTTTAATTGCTTAATATCCCTTATTTTTTCTCTAATGTTTTCTTCATTCTCTTTTAAAAGAGCTAATATTGAGTATCCATTATTAATGATTGATTCCGGGAAACCTGCTATTCGTGCCACCTCCAGTCCATAACTATCATCACTTTTACCTTCAATAATCTTTTTTAAATAAATAACCCTGTTTTTAACCCTTTTTACTTTTGTTGTATAGTTTTTTAATCGCTTTAATTTCAATGATAATTCTGTTAATTCATGATAATGTGTGGCAAAAAGTATATTTGGCATTGCTGAGCAATCATGAAGATATTCAACAATAGCCCAAGCAATGGATAATCCATCAAATGTGGATGTTCCTCTGCCAATTTCATCAAGTATGATAAAACTTCTATTGGTCATATTATTTATAATATTCGCACTTTCAAGCATTTCTGCCATAAATGTTGAAACACCCCTTGAAAGGTCATCAGATGCACCTATACGAGTAAATATCCTGTCAGTAAGAGGTATATTGGCATATTCAGCAGGCACATACATTCCAAGATGAGTCATGTAGATTATTAAAGCATTTTGCCTTAAATATGTTGATTTTCCGGACATATTAGGCCCTGTTAATAAAATAATTTGTGTTTCTAAATCTGTTTTTAATGAATTTGGAATAAATTTGCCTCTACCCTCTACTGCTTCAACAACAGGATGTCTTCCCTTTTCAATATGAATATCCTTACCTTCACTAATAATTGGTTTAGTATAACTATATTGTGATGCCATTTCTGCATAACTTAATGACAGGTCTATTGATGAAATTGCAAATGCATTATCCTTTAATGCATCATAATTTTCTGCAATTTTTTTAAGAATCTCTGTAAATAATTCATTCTCTAATTTATTTAGATTCTCATCTGAATGTAATACTGCCTCTTCATACTCTCTTAGCTCAGCAGTTATGTATCTTGTGGAATTTTTCAATGCTTGTTTCCATATATATTCGGGGGGAATCTTATCCTTTTTTAGATTGCTAATCTCAATATAATAACCTGCAATATTATTAAAACTGATTTTTAATGTGCTAATTCCTGTTTTGGTTTTTTCCTCATTTTCCATTTCCCTTATTCTTGAAATAGCATTCTTTGATATATCAATTATATTATCATAATCACTGCTATATCCCTTTTTTATAATTCTGTCCTTCTTTCCATTTAGAATTTTATTCTTATCTAATGCTTCATTTATTAAACCTGATATATCAGGCAAATCATTAAGTTTTTCATTATATGAATCTATTCCAACATTTTTAAGATGATTTCTTATTAAAGGTATTCGTGATAATGCCTGTTCTAAAAGAATTACATCGCGACAACTTGCTTTTCCGGTTTTTATTCTTATTGCAATTCGTTCAATATCTCCAATGCTGCGAATTTCATTTTTTAAATACCGAAATATATTGGAATTATTTAATAACATCTCTGTTTCATTTAAACGATTATTTATTTTTTGTATTTCAATATGGGGATGATAGAGCATATACCTTAAATAGCGAGATCCCATAGGTGTAGATGTTTTATCAATAATATCAAGAAATGAATTCTCATATTCACCATTTATTCTATTGAATATTTCCAGATTTCTTAATGTTTGTTCATCAACATACATATAATCGGCACTATTTTCAAATCTTACACTAGTAATTTGTACTGCACTATTTTTGAGATTTTCATTTATGTAATTCAAAAGAACACCTGCAACAATAACTGATTCCTTGTCAATAAGACCAATCCCATCAAGAGCAGTAATATTAAAATGTCTTTTTATTGTTCTTTCATTATCATTAAATGAATAATTAAAATCATTCATTATATGCACATTACTTAATTCAGTAATAGGAGATGATTCCTTTTCAAGAATTTCACTCACTTTGGTCTTTCTTAAAAAATCCTTAAGATTTTCTTTTGTATCAAATTTAATAACCCTAAATTCCCCTGTTGTAATATCACTTAAAGCAATATAGTGATTCTCATTGCTTAAACAGGCCGCAATATAATTGTTTTCTTTATCATTTAGAAGTGATTCCCTCATTAATGTGCCTGGCGTTAATACTTCTACCACGCCCCTTTTCACAAGTTTAATATTCTTATTAGGTGCTTCTAATTGTTCACAAATTGCAATTTTTTTTCCACTTGATACAAGACGCGCAATATACATATCTGCGCTTTTTGCAGGGAATCCTGCCATAGGGATTGTTTCATCTTTATAATGTCTTGCAGTAAGCGTAATACCTAAATGGGCTGATACAATTTTAGCATCATCATAAAATGTCTCATAGAAGTCCCCCATTCTAAATAGCAGTAATGCATCAGTATAATCATTCTTTATTTCATTGTATTGTTTCATTAAAGGGGTTTTGTGGGACATTACTCTACCTTAACAGTCCAAACGCTTATTCCTTCTGATTTTTGGAGTACTGAGGAATATGATGCTGCTTTAATTGCATCATCAAATTTTCCTACCATTACTTTATACATATTATCTTTTGTAATCACAAATGCTTCATATCCCTTTTTAATAAAATCCTCTTCCATTTTCTCAGCATTTTCCTTTTTCATAAATGCCCCAACCTGCACAGAATAAAATGATGCATCAATAATTGTATGTTCCTGGTTTTCAGTCTTATAATATTTTAAAAATGGATATTTGGAATACTTTTTGCCAAATTCGGTAATTAGTTTTTTTGTTGAATCAAAATCACCATTTCTCTCATAAAATGCAATTAATGTAATATATCCGAAAGGTGAATAAAGCCCATCATTTGCATAAATAAGTTTCTTTACTATATCTTTTGCTTTTATTGTATCATTAATAATAAAATAATATTTAGATAAACGATATAATGATTTACAGTAAAATGGCGAAGAAGAGTAGGAATTGATGATCTTTGTATATAGGGTAATTGAATTAAGAATATCATTAGATAATTCACCAGTATAGAATATCAATGAATCATTTAGTTTTTTATTATTTACTGCTTCATTATACTTATTCCTAAAATATTCAAAATCATTTTTCTGATACTTATCATTGTAGCTACCATAAATAGTTAATACGGTAATAAGTAGTATTAATATGATTAAATATTTACTTGATAAATAATTGTGCATATTTGTAATATCCGGTTTCTAATAATACTTGAATAATTATTTGTGGATTTTTTTTAACAAGTTCACTTTCATTTTTTCTGATATCTTCAATTAAAACTTTAACATTGATTTCATTTTCTCCTGATACATTTATTGAAAATATTTTTAATGCTTTTTTAATATAATTATTAAGATAAGATTTATCAATGATTTTTAATATTTTGTCTGGTTCTTCATAGCGTTTTATCCACTCCATAATAATTTTTATATGCTTTTCATTAAAATCAGGATTTTTTGCTTTTTTGAAAATAATATCTTCTACTCTCTGCTGTTTATAATCCATACATCTTGTAAGTAAAACAGTTAAAAGCATTTCATCATCAAGTCCCTTTCCAAGTGCTGCAATTATTATATCCTCATTATCTGATTCTTTATATGCTCTTTTTATTATTTCAACTGCACATAAAGGTGGTTTATTATCAATAATATCTTTTACTGCATTTATATTACCTGCATATACTTCAATTTCCGATTTTAGTACTTTTATATGTATAGGTTCATTTAAAAAGTAATTCATTCTTACAGACATAATATGTTTTTTGGCATCATCATACTTTTTCATTTTCTGATAACATAATGCAGTAAGAAAATGTATTGTATTTATATATGACCGTTTTATATTCTTCTTAGCTAATAATGTTAATAATAGATTAATGCATTTTTGATACTCTCCCTGATTATGAAATGCAAATGATTTAACAATATAAATAAAAGCATTATCCCCATCTCCTGTTATTTTTTTATCAATATCATTTGGATTTATTTTCTCATTTGCAAGAATTTTGATAACATAATCATCGAGAGTTTTATTATACCCTTTTTCCTTCCTTATTAACAATATAATAATATACACTAACTCTAAAAGTGTAATAACAAAAAGAATATAAGAAATTGTGTTCATTTCTGTCTCCGTATTACTGTGATTCTTCTTCTATTACCGGTTCTGGTTTTTCCTCTTCAATATTACTATCAACATTATCAGCAACTAATTTTCTCACTTCTTTCAATTCAGTTTCTAATCTCTGTACATGTTTTTGTAATTTATATATTTTTGTTCTCTGCTTTATTTCGTAGAAAATTGCAATAAGCATTATTACAATCATTCCAACTAGTATACATTCAAGCATAAGTAAGCTAATTGACATATTCTCAAATGTCCATCCAAGTATTTTTACATCAATAATAGTACCGCCATTCTGTGTTCCAACAACAATTCCTAATATTATAATAATTGCAGAAATAAGAATATTAACAAGATACATTACTCCTCCTTTTTTATAGCAACAGGCGTATTGCCTTTTATCTCAATTACATCTGCTTTAATAACAGTTCCTATA
>CBDUZN010000088.1:0-8479 GCA_965371715.1 uncultured bacterium
GGGGGTTGACATTTTGACATTATATTCATGAAAAATTGCCATTTTTTATTAAAACAGTAAAGAAATACACTATATATTGACAAATATCACAATGTGGTATACAATGATGGTACATCAGGCACTGTAAAAATGTCAAAATGTCAACCCCCGGCTGTATATCATATATGTAGATTTGTTCAATTTATGCAAAATGTATTAATTTAGAAATTTAATAATTATAAATAAGTGTAAAAAAGGGATTTTTAATATAGATAAGTGTTTACAAATCATTACTTTTTTCGTATTATTAATAAACTTTTGGAGGACAAATGCATTTTACTTTTATTCTTTTAGGGTCTCTATTTATGTCAATGATTAATCCGACTACAATACCCACAATTGATGCACCTGTTATTGATGGTGTAATGGATGTGAATGAATGGTCGGAGGCATATATATACAACGATCTGTATTTTGAGGTTTCTCCGGTTCTCGGGAATGAACCTGATGATTCAATGCATATTTATATTGGTCATGACAAAGAAAATATGTATATTTTATTTAATGCATTTCAGGATACATCAACAATTATTCAGAAAAATGCATTAAGGGATAATATGGGCGCTCAGGATATGGTTGCATTAATTCTGGATCCAATGGGAAATAGACAGGAGGAGTACTTTATTATGTTAGCTCTTCCTGATGTTATTACTGATTTTAGAAAGACAATGACTAATGGTTCATTGTATCAGGATATTACATGGACTTGCCGATGCGATTTCAAAACATTAATTACAGACAATGGATATATCGTAGAATTAGTTCTTCTTCTTGATAATTTCAGGCGTCAGCAAGGTGATACATTAAATATGAATATTAATTTTTTCAGGAGGATTGAAAGCAGTCGGAGAGAATTATCCTATTTTGACATTGAAGATATTTCTTCTCAGGGAGAATTAGATGCCTTGAAACCCATTATTTTAACAGATGTTGAAAATAAGCGTGAGTCTATTGATATAATGCCTTATGGTACTTATGGAGCCAATTCGAATAGTGACACTTACTCCAGTGCAGGATTTGATGCGCGTATTCCAATAGGCAGTGCTTCTGTGATGAATTTTGCATTCAATCCTGATTTTAGCCAATTGGAAGGCGATCCGCTGAGAATTGATTTCAATTCGGAATATGCACTATATTATAGTGAATATAGACCTTTTTTCACAGAGGAAAGAGGAGTGTTTCAAACAGACAATGCATTATATTATTCCAGAGCAATAGTCAATCCTTATATTGCAGGCAGATACACTATAAAGGATCCCAATAACCAGGCAGGAATTATTTTTGCTTATGATCAGGCAGATAGTAATATTGGTAATAATGATGCATTGGCATCTTTGATGAAATACAAGAGGAAAATATTAGACCATTATTTAGGTACCCTTTTCACAATAAGAAGGGATTTACAGGATGACTACAATAATGCTGTATTATCAGGTGATGCTATGTTTGATCTTCCAGGAAATATTGCTATTGATATGAATGGAGGGGTCTCATATACAGATTCAATAATTAATGATAAGTATGGATACTATCATGATATGTATATTAGATATATTACAAATGAATGGATTGCAATAATACACACATCAGGTATTAGTCCGCAATTTTTCAATGATCTTGGTTATATTTCAAGCAAGGATAATCAATATATTGGTGGGTATCTTTCTCACATATGGTTGTTTACAAATGATTATATTCAGAAAATTGAATTAGGTGAGGATTTCGGAGCCAATTCACAATGGAATAATACATGGAGATTTATTACTGAAACACCGGATTCAATTGAAGCATTTTCTTCAACACAATTACAATTCCATATGTTTAAGAAAGCATATACCCATATAGCCCTTAATTACAGTAGAAATTTTTATGATAATGTATTTCTCAATTGTCAGAGCATTAGTCTGTATAATAATTCAAGAATAAACAATATTCTAAGTTATAGTATTAATGCATTTTATGGTTACAGTATTGATTATAATTATGCTCGTATTGGTCAGTACAAATATATTGTATTTAATTTGTATTGTACTCCTATTCCTCAATTGAGTTTAAATGCAGGTGTATTTCTAAATAGGCATAGCACGGATACGGATGTTCAGGCATTAAAGCCATCCGATATTGAAAAATTGGAGGAACAGTGGACATCATATACAGTAGATGTAGGTATTACATTTAGCCCTTCAAGTATATTTTCAATTAAATTTATTGCAGAGCATGCTGAAGTGAGATTTACGGAAATGTATTATGATACAACATCATTTGTCAATGATTACGGAAATGATATATCGGTACATCAAATGGATGATAGATTGTTCGGGATATTGGAATATAAACCATCTGTAAATAATGTTATCTATCTTGGTGCAAGGTATCAGATTAGCAATGAAAATCAGATACGGGATTTGAGCAAGGAAACACTGTTCTTCTTTAAATTTGTTTCCAATTTCAGGATCTAAAAAATATTTAGAATAATAATGTAGGGAACAATGATAATTGTTCCTTACATCTTTACAATATTTCACATCTATTGTATAATGAATATTAATTATTTTCATCAAATTGAGGTGAAATGTTTTGAAATCCAAAAATAAAAAAAATAAACCCCCTATTAAAACAGATAGAAAAAAGCAATTATATGTTAAATCTTTGCGAAAAAGAGCAGATATGTATTCTATTGTCGGAGACAACCCCAAAGCTATATTAGATTATAAGAAAACAATCAAGTTTTGTGAGAATCATTTTCACAAAAGGCATCATCTATTGATCTATTCTATGATTGACTGGGTAAAATTCCAGATGTATTCAGAAAAGAATTATGATGAAATATTAAAAATACTTAATGGAATTATTAAACTGATTGACAAGAAAAAAGAACCGATGATTTATGCTGAAGCAATAAAGGCCTGTGGTTCTATTTACTGGTATAAAGGTAATTATTCCAAAACAAAGGAATATTATAAGGAAGCAATGGATATATATGAGGCATTAAATGACACGATGAATTATAACAGTATAATGATCAATTATGCTTTAGCTCTTCAATACTCTGATGATTTTATCACTGCTCAGAAATATTATGAAAAGGATTTATTGGTGGCCAGGAAATTAGATGATAAAAATAGGATAGGAAATATATTTGAAAATATGGGAACAATGATGCTTGCAAAAGGTGATATTGATAAAGCATTGGAATATTTGCAGGAATCTCTTAAAAATCAAAAAGTAGTTGGTTTTAAATATAGAATAGCAACAGTAATGGGCAATATAGGTTGTGTATATGGAAGAAAGGGCGAATTAGATAAGGCATTGGAATATTTCAAGCAGGGGAAAACACTCTCAGCAGAGCTTGCAGATAAGAGAGGAATTGGTTCTAATTCAAATAATTTAGGACTTGTGTATTACAATCAGGGAAAACTGGAATTGGCATTGAACTGTTTTATGGAAAAATACAAAATATCAAAAGAGATGGGTGACAATTATGGTATTTGTATTGTTTGCAATAATATTGGTATTATATATATTTATAAGAAGCAATTCCGGCTTGCAGAAAAATTTTTCAGGCAAGCTCTCGAATTTTCAAAAAAAGTTGAATCAAAATACAATTATGCTTATGCATATCTGGGTCTTGGAAATATGTACACTGAAATCAAAGATTATAAAAATGCACGAAAAATGTTTAATAAAGCAAAAAAAATCTATGTAAAAGTAGATTCAAAAGGTGATTTGTCTGAGGTATATACAGGTATTGCCTTTCTGGAATCAGAATTGGGACATTACGATATAGGATTAAAATATATTAATGTAAGTATGGAAAATGCAAAAGAATCCGGAATGCTGAAATCCGAAATGATGGCATTGAAGATAAAGGGACATATTCTCAGTAAAACAGGAGATATGAACGAGGCAATTAAGTGTTTAAGTCAATCAATACAAATTGCAGAGAAGCAGAAATTTATTCTTGAATTAGGAAAATTATATTATGAATTGGGACATATTTTTAATATAGAAGGAGAAGGGGAAAGATCTAAGCAATTTATCAAAAAAGCAAATAAAATATTCAAAAAAACAGGAACTACATTTTAGATGAGAAACAATAAAATGAAACTATTAATTTTGGAGGATATATGAATAAGAAAGTTAATAATGCTCCGAAAATTCTGAAATCCATCAGGAGTTTTATCCCTAAACGGATTGCTGTAAAGAGTACAAAACATGATTATGATTATTTTAACGGTATAGTATTGTGTGCAGATATTTCAGGTTTTACGGCAATGAGCGAAAAACTAACATCATCCGGGAAAGAAGGTTCAGAAGAAATATCAAAAATCATTAATTCATTTTTCAAGCCGCTTATTAATATTATTGATAAAAATGGTGGAGATATATTCTTTTTTGGAGGAGATGCAGTTACTGCTATTTTTGATTTTGATAATAGTACTGCTGCCCTTAGATCCGCAGAAGAAGCGGTGAATTTTGTAAAAAAATTAGGAGTAGTAAAAACATCGCAGGGAGTATTTTCCATTAAGATTCATATTGCCTTAACAAAAGGGAAAATATTTTTGAAACAAACAGAAAATCTTTTTATGTTATCAGGTAATACCTGTTTTAGAGTAATAAAATTGCTTGATTATGCCAAAAAGCAGGAAATTATAATTGATACTGCATTGAAAAATTCAATTGATAATTTAAAATGCACAGTTGTTAAAAATGGTATATATAAATACAGAACTATGGAATCAATAATTATAAAAGGGAAAAAGCAAGTATTGCCTAAAATTAGTCAGAGAAATATGAAAAGTGAGATTAATAGAATTAACCAGTTTTTGCCAAGATGGATGGAAAGACGAATGGAAATAAAGCAAACATTTGACCAAAAGGATGGGGAACACAGGAAGGCAGCTATTGTGTTTATGCATTTTAAAAAAATACAATTTGATAAGGATATAAAAAAGGCCGCTCTATTATCAGGCAAGTTGGCAGATGCACTTAATTTAGTATCTGAGAAATATGGCGGCTGGGTTAATAAGATTGATTTTTATAAAGATGGAATAAGGGCTCTTGTTATTTTTGGTTTTCCAACAAAACTAGAAAATGATGAGAGGCATGCAATCATGTTCACTAATGATATGCTTAAAAATAATGACTTGAAAGGAATTGATATGAGGATAGGTATCAATTCAGGTTTTATTTTTGGAACCCCTATTGGTTCTATTATAAGAAGAGAATATACTGTTATGGGTGATACAGTTAATATAGCTGCAAGAATTGCTGCAAAGGCAAAAAACAGAGAAATCACTGTTGGTGAGAATACATTCAAAAAAACAGAGCATCTCTTTCATTATAAAAAGGCAGTAGCAAAGAAATTCAAAGGTAAATCAAAAAGGATTGATAATTACATTGTTACAGAGGAAAAAGGCAGCAAATCAGGTCATAGTCAGATTGGAGAATGGATATCAGAGAGTAAGAAACTGATAGGACATAAGAGAGAAATTAAGGAATTCAGAAAAGCAATGAGTTCTGTGAAAAATTCTCAAGGTAGAATTGTTGCATGTTCAGGTGAAGCAGGATTAGGCAAATCAAGAATTTTAAATGAATTTATCAAAATAGCTTCAAAAAATAAATTTGAAATATTAGAAGGCAGTTGCCCTTCATATGGCAAAACACTTTCCTATTATCCGTGGATTGAAATATTGAATAGGATTTTCGGCATTCTAATCAATGATACTGTTATTGAGAAAAAACAAAAAATAATTAAAAGAATGAATAAAATGAGTAAGGGCATTAAGTTATGGTTACCATTAATTGGTGAAATTATGGGAATTGAATTCCCTATGAATGCTGTTGTGAAAAATCTTGATAGCAAGATAAAGAAGCAGAAATTTTTTGATATTGTTTTTGAGATTTTCATATCTCTATCTATGAAAAAGACATTATGTATTGTTATTGAAGATGTTCATTGGATGGATTCAACATCACTGGAATTACTTAATTATATAACAAGAAATATAAAGAGCAGAAAGATACTTTTTTTACTTGCATATAGACCAATAAAGGAAAAAGTTGAATTCAGAGACAAGGAATACTGTTCTGAATATGTTATGACTGAATTATCAGATAGTGAAACAATGGAATTGGTTGAGAATTTGCTCAACATAAAACAATTACCCTTATCATTCAAATCATTATTACTTAAAAAATCGCAGGGTAATCCATTTTATGTTGAAGAAATAGTTAAATCGCTTATTGAGCAGGGATTTATTAGGGTAGAGAAAAAGAAATGGATGTTTACAGGAGACATAAAGAACATTAAGCTGCCTGATTCAATAGAAGGAGTGATACTCTCACGAATGGACAGATTGGATCTTATTGAAAGGGATGTTATACAAATAGCATCAGTATTGGGTAGAGAGTTTGATGAGTATATTCTTACAGGTATATATGGTGATACAAAAAGATTAAAGAAATCATTGCATATACTACGCTCATTAGATTTACTGAAAAGAGATAATAAAGTTCGGAGTAAATATTTTTTCAAACATATTCTTACAAGTGAGACTGCCTATAATACATTATCATTTGAAAGGAAAAGAGAAATACATCATGATGTAGCAGTATTTATTGAAAAAACAAATAAAAGTAGTATTGAAGAGTTTCTTGGAATTCTTTCATATCATTATTATCTTTCAAAAAATTATGATAAAGCACTTGTTTACTCTGTTAAAGCAGGAGATAAGGCAAAAAATGTATATGCAAATGAAGAAGCAATAGAATTCTATACAAGAGCAATTGATTCATACGAACAATCAGAGAAAAAATAGGGTTAAAAAATGGCAGGAAGTAGAACAAATTGCAGTAAAGAGAATTATTATTTAGAAGCAATTACAAAAAGGGCAGAATCGTATATATTCATTGGAGAGAATGATAAGGCATTAAATGATATAGCAAAAGGAAGAAAATTCTCAACCAGTATAAATAATTCCATTAAAAAAGCTGAAATCTATATACTTAAAAGTATAATTTATGATTCATTAGGTGATTACAGTAAAATGAAACAATCAATTGAAAAAGCAAAAAGTATATTCATCAGTAAGGATGATATTTCAGGCACAGGTTTATGTATTGATAATATGGGACTTTATTATTCAAATATTGGCAAGTATAAACAGGCATTAAAATGTTTCCTGAAATCAATTGATATTGCAATTCAGATGAATAATAAGGTGCAGCAGGCACATACAATGACGCATATCGGATTAACCTATTTGAACATTGGTAATATGAAAGAATCCTTAAAGTATGGAATAAAATCATTAAAAATTGCACAATCAATAAATGATAAACAGGCGGAATCAGCTGCTATGAATAATATGGTGATGACATATCTGAAAATGGGAGATAAAAATAAGGCATTTGAATATTGCAAAAAATCCTTGAATATATGCAGAGAAATTGGAGATAAGCAGGCATATGGCTCAATTATCAATAATATGGGTGCAATATATTATAGTATTGCTGAATATGATAAATCATTGGAATGTTTTTATGAATCATTGAGATTGCGTGAGGAATTAGATGATAAGAGGGGAATTTCAACATTACTGAATAATATTGGTTTTATATTAAATGAGCAGGGCAGGATTCAGGAAGCACTTAAATATTATGAAAGAACAGTAAAAATCAAAAGGCAGATTAAAGATATGCAGGGAGTTGCAGATACATTATATAATATTGGAAGAAGCAATATTATTCTCTCTGATTTTCAAAAGGCAATTGAGCATTTTAATCAATCATTATTAATAATAAGAAAATTGGGAGATAAAATAGGAGAAGTGGAGAATCTAATATGTTTGGCAAATACTTACATTTACATGAATAAATTTAAGCAGGCAGAACATTGTGTAAAAGATGCATTTAAGATATCAAATAAATTGAAGGATAAAAATATTTGGAAAAATGTATATCTTGCTGCAGCAAATGTATCAATGCATTTATGCGAAAATAATTTGAATATTAAATATAATGCAAATAAAGCCAAGCAATTTGCCGATAAATGTACTCATATTACTAAAGAGATACATAATGAAAAGGCAGATGCCGATTTGTTGCTTATTAAAGCAAGGATAACATCCTTAAATAGTTATAATAAACAGTCCAAACAGTATTTTAAGCAGGCGGAGAACATATTAATAAAGATCAATGAACCATTAGGTCTTTCTCAATGCTATTATTATCATGCTTATGCAATTATTAAGAATCATAAAAAAGAGGACTTTTCTGATGCAAAAAAATATTTGATTAAAGCAAACAAGATATTTGTTCAGTTAAGTTCAAAATACTGGATTAAAAAAATATTATATGTAAAAAAAATGATAAGAAATTTATAATGTTAATTTTAACAAATAGGAAATTATCATTAATAAAAAAATAAAATATTATA
>CBDUZN010000089.1:0-8352 GCA_965371715.1 uncultured bacterium
AATATTTTCAACTTCCAGTTCTTTTGCAACTTCTGCTAATTCATCAAAACTTTTTTTCTTTAATTCCTCGATCTTCATAATAACTTCTCTTTTTTAAGGGTTTAAAATTGATACTTTAATATAATGGTTTTATTTCAAATGTCAAGTATCACTGGTTAATTCGTTTTCTGCATTCTTCAAAGAAGATGTTTTTCCATCAATTTCCTGTACATTTGATAATACTTCCTCCATTGATGCACTTTGCTCTTCAATTGAAGCAGCAATTTCCTCTGTATTTGTAGAAGTACGAGCTGATAAATCCGAAATGTCCACAATTTTTCCAATATAACCTTTTATTGAAATCATTTGTTCCTCTGATGCATACGAGATTTCTTTAATCATATTAACAGTAAGAGTTATTGCTTTTGATATTTGCTCAAACTGTTCTTGTGTTTGATTCATAAGTAATTTTCCATCTTTTACATTCTTATGTTGATTTGTAATAAGCTTAACTGTTTGCTCAATATCATCACTTATTTCCTTAATTAATGATGCAATTCGACGGGTTGATAATGATGATTGTTCGGCTAATTCTCTTATTTCTTCTGCTACTACTGTAAATCCTTTACCATACTCACCCACTCTTGCTGCCTCAATAGCGGCATTTAAAGCAAGTAAATCCGTTTGTTCTGATATTTTGGTAATAATATCAAGAATCTCATTAATCTGTTCAGATCTACTTTGCAGCATCTTTATTCTGCCTAAAGCACTATCTACATTATTAACAATTAGATCATAATTATCTATTGTCTCAAATACCTTTTCCAATCCTTCACTTGAAGAATTGTTTGCCTTTTTTGATGCTGCTTGAGACATATTAACTTTTGATTTAACACTTTCTGATAAACTCTTAATTTTATTAATTTCATCTTCTGCACTTTTAACCATCTCATTTTGATTATTCATATCTATTGAAATATTCTGTATTGTTGCTGAAACCTCCTCGGAAGATGCAGTGATTTGCTCACCCGTTGAAGCTAATTGTCCCGTAAGAGATGATAATTCTTCGCTAAGATTCATCATCATTTTAAGTAAAGATGTTATTTTTGTTAGAAGTATATTAAAGTTTGCAGTCATTCTTCCAATCTCCCCTGTCCCCATTATCGGCAATCTATCAAGGCTTGTTATTGTACCTCCCACCATTTTTGAAAGATAATCATTAATATCATTAATGGGTTTAACAACTGTCATTGTGAGAATCAATGATAGAACTATATTAATTGCCAAGATTATCAATAAAAGAATAATATTATCTTTAATCATTAAGTTTGTATATACTGCAAAAAGAATAATAAAATTTATTGTAATAATGAATTTCCATTTAAGGCTTATATGTTTGATTTTAGGATTTATCTGTTTGAATTCTTCCTGATTAAGTTTATATGTTTTCAATTTCTTAAAAAATATTAATTGTGTAATATAGTAATCAATGAGTGCAGTAAACATAGCTAAAAGAACTGAATCTATCTCAGCAATCAAAAATGCCCTAAAAGACATTCCCATTATTAAAAGGATTATTCCAATAAGAATAGGTGCAGCTGTAAAATGAATGAATCCATGAAAAGCAGCTATAAATGGACTATTAACCATAAACAAATATTCACGCATTTTCTTATTTCCAAGTTTCTCATTATTCATATATCTTTTAAATATTAAATTCTGTATAACAATATTTTCAATTGCAAGAATCGGTCCTATGATAATTCCATAATACATTATAATACTGAAAAATCGATTTGGAATACTTACTGTTGATGCAACAAGAATTATCAGAATAGGCACACATACTGCAAGAGAAATCATGTTTGTAATTAAAGTGTACATATTAACATATTTTTTCATAATCCCCTCTCTTATTGCATTGTTTTTTGTTTAGTTAAAATAAGTGAAAAGTATAAATTCATCACTTCTTTTGTTATAGATTTTATTACAATATTTTTATCTGCATTGTTTTTCATAGATATAAATCTTTTTTTATTATATTGTTATATTTAATCATCTTTCTTCTCAAAAAATTCTCTTTCATTTTTGAAAGATTCCTGATTTTCTAACATAAATTCCGTTCTTTTCAGTGATTTAATTACGGAATTATAATTTAGATAAGTTTTAATACATAATTTATATCATAATTTCATCATTTGGTCAATAGTACAGTAAGATTATTATCTATAGTGATATGGATTGAAAAATACAAGAAAAGAATATTAAATACTCGCTTTTGCAAATAAACCGCTGAAAATGATTCAAAATGATTAGACAACCACAAGGGAATTACCCCGTACAATAATTTATTTTTTTTCTCATTACTTATTATCTTTGACTTTTCATATTTTTATGTTATTATATAAAAAAATGAAAAAACTATACCTTGTTGAAGATGATGAAGATATTCTTGATTTAATGTTTATAATATTAGAAGATAAATATCATTATGAATACACAAAATCAATTAAATACATAATTGATAATCCTAATGTTATTGAAAATACTGATTTGATAGTTACTGATTTCTTATCTGAGGATCTTACTTGTGAAGTTCTGATTAACACATTTCCAAACAAAAAATATCTGATTGTTACTGCTTATTCAAGTGATACTCCATCATTAATAAATTTAATTGCTCGTAAAAATGTTGAATTTCTTCAAAAACCTTTCAATATTTCTGATTTTGAAAATTACATTGAATTAATGCTTTAATTTATTCAGTAATGAAAGCACTTCCTTATATTCTTGCCCTTTTATCATTGATTTCAAATGATTTAATGAAATAATAAAATACATTAATCCCATAACAGTTGTAATACCAACAATTAATTTTGAATAACCTAATATATAAGAAAACAATGGTATAATAGTCATTAAAACAAGACCAAGTAAAGATGGTCTTTTAATGATTGGAGTTACAATTATAAAAATCGCAGTATAACTTATTATTATGCCCGGCATTAAGGCAAGAAATGCTCCCATTGCAGTTGCAAATCCTGTTCCGCCTTTAAATCCTATAAATATCGGAAATACATGTCCAACAATTGCCATTATTCCACCAAATATCATTATAATCTCATTGCCACCGGTTAAATAATTGATTATCAATACAGGAATCGTTCCTTTAGCAATATCCAATATTAATGTAATAATCCCGGGAGTAACTCCACCTACCAAAAACACATTTGTCGCACCGGTATTTTTCCTTATTCCCTCTTTTCTTATATCTCTACCTGTTTTTATTTTATAAACCAAATATCCCGAAGGAAAAGAACCAATAAAATATGATCCCATAATCATTATTAGATAAATAATATGTGTATTCATAAATCAAACTTTAAGGGGGCAATGCCCCCTTAATAATTAGTCAATATTCCTTACAATATGCGGGGAAATGAAAATCAAAACTTCTTTTGATGTTTGTATGGTTTCATCACTCTTAAAAAAGTGTCCTATGACTGGAATTGATTTAAGGAATGGGATTCCTGTTTCTGTTCTGGTTTCCTGTTCAAGTACAAATCCACCCATTACCACTGTTTCTCCATCCTGTACCATTTGCACTGTCTTTGCTTTAGTTGTATTGACAGTAGGACTAGCACTTGTTGGATTCTCAACAGTTGATAATTCTGCTTCAATATCAAGGGTTATATCTCTCATTGAATTAACATGTGGAGTTACCTTAAGTATTGTACCAACAGTATAAGGTTTACTTGAAATAGTACCATTTGCATCTATACTCTGAACAAAAAATTGCTGTCCACTAAGAATATTTGCTTCTGTATTATTTGTTGCTGTAATTCGTGGATTTGATAATGTTTTAGATTTACCTGAAATTTCCAATGTTTGTAAGAAAACATCAATTTGTGCAAAATTTCTTATAGTACTGATTGAAACACCAGCTCCGTCAGTAATTGCCATTGGTGATGTGAAATCTAAATCACCAATCACATTTGCCTGAGTAAATCCAACATTATCTATTGACCAGTCAATTCCAAGATTTTTGGAAAGATTACTATTTATTTCTACTACTTTAACAATAATCTCAACTTGTAAATTTTTCCTGTCAATCTCTTGAATAATGGTTTGAACCTTTTTATGTACATCGGCTACATCTTTTAAAACCAATGCATTTGTTCTTTCATCAGTTGCTATAACACCTCTTTTGGAAAGTACAGATTTGAGTGCTCTTGCCATATCAGTTGGAGTAGCAAATTCAAGCGAATATACTTTTGTAAGTAATGGAAGGGATTCCTGCATTGCTGTTTGTTCTGTAGCAAATTCCTTATATGTACCTATTCTTATCATATTTGGATATTCTTCATAAGTTAACCCTGCAAGCCTAGTTACCATATCAAATAGATCTTTCCATGGAACATCTTTTACATGAACAGTAACATTGCCTTTAACACTATTTGACATAACCAGATTAATCCCAATATAATCAGCAATACCTCTAAGTAAGGTGACAACATCAGCATTTTCAATATCCATACTTATAGTGAAATCCGTTTTAAGGGAGCCAATATCCTGCTTTTCGTCTCTGGAATCCTCTTGTTTTGTAGTTGCTTTCCATGTATCAAAGGTTTCAGAAATATCATTATCCAATCTTATTATAATATTATTCCCTTCATATGCCTTATTGTAACTACATCTATCTATTGTTTCAATCATAATTCTAAGGAAATTTGATTCATTGTCTTTCATAATCTCGATTGACTTAATGCCTGTTGATTCATTGAGTTCGTAATAACTTCCTCTAAATCCATTATCAACAGCAATTAAATCAAATACTATAATATCAGGAGCAGTTATTGAAAAATCAGTAAAATTTACAACCTTATCCATTATTAAAGTAATTTCCGTTTGACCTTCAACAGTTTCTATCTCAATATCCTGCAAAAGCCCCAATGCGGAAACACTGATAAATACAATCCCCATCAAAAGGACAAAAATTGATTTCTTAATCATTTATAACCTCACTTTTAATTATTTCTTAGATGATGAAGTCTGCAATGGAATAACTTTATTTCTGACAGTGCCATATTCCTGCAGTTTGAAAATTACAGAATCCTGATCAATTCTTAGTAAAACACCATTCTTGATTTTCTGACCTTCATAAAATACATAGCCCATTCCTGTTGCATCTTTAAACAGAGCCATTTTTCCATTCTTTCCCTGAATCATACCAAAATAACTGGCTGTTTCTATTTCAATTTCATTTAATCCTTCTCTCTGAAGTTCAAGTACTGATGTAAAAGGATCCCTTCTATATTTTGATTTGTATGTGTATGATTCACTCTTAAATATAGTATCTGCAACAGCTTCATAATCAATTTCTGTCTCTAATTCTTCTGTTTCTATTTCTGTTTCATTCTCAGTATCATTTTGAGCAATTAATGTTATTGAAGCAGTAGCTGTATTTTTACTAGATGCATCCTTTTTAACAAGAATAGATGTTGTATTCTCTATCATAGCATTCACAGGGTCAGTATTGCAGGAAAAAAACAGAAACACACTAACAAATATGATAATTATTAGTTTTCCTTTCATTTTTCACCGCCTTTTTTAGTAGTTTGAGTGCCTATTCCTTGGAAAAATGTTGTAATTGTTAATTGTGATTGAATTGAATAATCCCCTTCATTACTATTAATTGGCTTTATCTTCAAATCTCTTATTTTAAAAATTCTTGTTTGATTTCCAAGAGCAGTTAAATACATTGCTAAAGCATTGTATGACCCAAGAATAGAAATGTTAAATGATCTTGAAGAAGATTCCGCTCCAATAGAAACAGGTAATGGTGTTAATTTCTTTATTTTAATCCCACTCCTTTCTGATAGTATTGTAATTGTATCAATAATTAATTCAAAATTCTGAGAATCAGGAAGCATTTTATTAGCAACTTTCAATGTTTCCTCAAGAACTTTCAGTTTTTCAAGTGTTTCCTGCATTCTTGCTGCAACTCTTCTTGCTTCAGCTACTTGAGTATTTAATTTATTATACTCAGTATTGAGTGTATTTATTTTTCCGGAATTTTTTGAGTAATCAAATTTCCAATAAAGGAATACTATGCCAACAACAATAATCACAGCAATGATAATATTTCTAATCAGATTTCTATCCATTATAACCCCCGTTATTTCAAGAATTTGCAGGATATTTGAAAACTGATAATATCATGCGCATCTACCCTGGTATTTACTAATTCTTTAAGATTAATTGATTTTGCATCAATAAATTCACTCATTTTTTTCAAGTTTGTTAAAAAATCAGTTATCATCAAATTTGAAAATGTTTTTCCGGAAATTATCATTGAATTTCCACTAATAGTCATATTTTCAAGCCAAAGATAATCAGGCATATTTCTACTTAATTCATCAAGAAACTTCGGATAAGTAAATCTATTAACTGAAAGTTTCTTTATTGTCTCAATCTTATTATTTATTGTTATTTGTTTTGCCTTCATATTCTCTACTTTCTTCTTTTCTTCCTGCAATTTCTTCAATTCAGTTCTTTTCTCCTCAATCTTTCCATTAAGCCGTTTAATTGAACCTACTTGAGAAAAATGTACAATAATCATAACTACTATCAAAACCACAAATGCACCTATTCCAGCATAAAACATCATATTGCCTGGAACATTAAATGATAAAGATGGCATTGATAACTCTTTTTTTCGTTTTCTTTTTTCTTCGGGTAACAAATTTATTTCAATCATTTTTACCTCTTTTTTATGATCTGAAGCTGAGTCCCAATGAAGGGACAAGAAGGGGTGCTACTTTTTCTATTTCATCTAAAGCAAACAAACCTTCTTTAATTTTAATATTTCTAAATGCATCCATCTTCTCAACATCGGTCTCAAATCTATCTTTAAAGAATTCTATAATCCCATTGGCATTAGAACCACCACCGGAAATAATTATTTTATCAATTTTTTCCTGATTTGTAAAGGGTAATGCACGCTCTACATTAATTGATAATTCATCAAAAAATGACATCAAACCTTCTGTAATGATTTCCTGTGCAAGTTCTTCCACATCTTCTCCCTTAAAAATACTATCAATCTGTTCCTTTGTTGCACCAGGAATCTTTTGAAGTGTGGATTTAATTGCTACAGTGACATCCCTTGTGAAAATATTTTGTGTTCCCTGAATAAAACTCAGAATTGTTGTTTCATAACCAATGTGAAGTAATGCAACCATTTTGTCTGGTTCTGGGTCATAATTCATTTCAAAGCAATTTTGAATTGTAAATGCAGGAACATCAACAACAGCAGGAATAAGGCCAATCTCTTCAATAAGATCAATGTAAGGCATAAGAATTTCCTTTTTCGCTGCTACAAGTAAAATATCAATTTTACCTTCTTCATCTGAAGGACCAAGCACCTTATAATCAATCTGTACATCTTCAATACCATAAGGAATATTGTTTTCTGCTTCCTGTTTTACAAGGACATTCAGTTCAGAATCTTTCATTTTTTCCATTTTGATCTTCTTCACAATTACCCCTCTTCCAAGAAGAGTAGTACTTGTCTCCCTGACTTTCACCTCTTTTGACTGTAACAGATTTTTCACAGTATCTACTAAAGCTAATCTATCCATGATTTCTCCATCAGCAATAGATCCATCTGATAATTCTGTTATGCCGTAATCTTTCAACATTGGTTCATTCCCTGAAAGATCAAGTATGGCATACTTTATGTATGAGCTTCCAATGTCAAGTCCGAGAATTACTTTTTTTCTTTTTTTGAACGCCATATAACCGTCCTTTTAATTTTCTATGAATTTTTTAATTTCTTTTCCCTGAATATGCCATCGATTTCCAATCTTTTTCCCTGCCATCATTTTTGTTCTTAAATGTCTCCTGACTGTCTGAGTAGATACATTTAGTATCACAGAGACCTCTTCAACATTATAGAACTTCAAAGGGTCAATCTTACTTAAAGATATAGCCATATTGTGTCCTTGTGTAGTTTTAGTGTTAATGATATATATTTAATCATACTTATATATCTTTATATATCATAATGCATAATTTGTCAAGTGCCTTGTTTCGAATATCTGTGGATTGTATATTCCGATAATTTGAGGAATATATTACGCAAAGCAGGAGTAATTCGAAGAATATATTACGCAAGTAATTCGAAGAATGTATTTGTCTTTGTAGGGGCAATGCCCCTGTGCTTGCCCTAATTCGAAGAATATATTGATCTTATTGATTGTCTTTGTCCGTGTATTATTGTTTGGAAAGGTACATTCTGAGTAATTCGAAGAATGTATTTGTCTTTGTAGGGGCAATGCCCCTGCGGGCTGTCCGAGAATAAAATAATAC
>CBDUZN010000090.1:0-8226 GCA_965371715.1 uncultured bacterium
GAATCAGAGAAAATATTGTTTCAATTAATGGAAAATGGATATATTGAAGAACATGTTTCAAAACTACTTGAAAAGATTTATACTAAAATCGGAAAGAAAAATATTAAAAAAGAAAATATTCCAAATGAAGACATTGCTTCTGTTTATGATAAAATCGGAGATATTGAGAATGCAATAAAATATTATGAAAAGAAAACGGATGAATTAAAAGATATTTTTGAAAATAAAGGATAAGCCGAAGCTTATCCTTTGTATTTATATCCTACATCAAATGCTTTTAAATTTAGATCAATGGTTTTTGGAGGAACCTTTTCCTTTATTGTTTGAATAAATGCGTCTTTGTCAATGTCAAGATGACTTGCCAGAACACCAAGAAGAATCACATTCATAACCTTAATGTTTCCTAATTTTTCTGCTTCTTCTTGTCCATTAATCACAATAACATTTTTCAAATGTTCCTTTATTTCACCAATGGGATTTTTAGGATAATCTGCTAATCCGCAGGAAACAGGTAATGGATATATCTCCAAATCATTGATTATCATAACACCATCTTTTTTCACAAAATCAATATTTCTTAATGCTTCTACCTTTTCAAATGAAAGAATAACATCTGCATCCCCTTCGCTAATAAGTGGAGAATAAACCTTTTCACCAAAAACAACATGACTAACAACATTGCCGCCTCGTTGAGACATACCATGTACTTCACTTTTCTTAACATCAAATCCTGCTTTCAAACAAACATCAGATAATATATCACTTGCAAGAAGAATTCCCTGACCTCCGACACCGGAGATTATTACTCTTTTATTCATAATTACCTCTCTATTTTATTAATTGCATCAAATTTACAAGCCTGAACACAAAGTGTACATCCTACACAATACTGTTCACTTATTGATGCTTTTTTGGTGGATTTATCAAATGAAATTGCAGGGCATCCTAATTTTATACATAATTGGCATCCTGTACATTTATCAGGATCAATTTTATATTTATCCTTTGGTTTTTTCCTGATTTCCGGTAAAAGAACACATGGATTTCTTGCAATAATCACACTTGGTTCATCTCTATTGGTTTCCCGTTTAATAAGTTCTTCTACACCTTCAAGTTCATATGAATTGATTTCATAAACATGTTTAATGCCAAGACCCTCAACAAGTTTTTTCAAATCCATTTTGACAGTATCTTCTCCCATAAGTGTTTTCCCTGTTCCGGGATTATCCTGATGACCTGTCATTGCGGTTATTGAATTATCAAGAATGATTAATGTAGTTTTTCCTTTATTATATATAACATCTATAAGTCCTGTTATTCCTGAATGATAAAATGTTGAATCACCGATAACAGCAACTATTTTACGATCATCACTTTTTGGTTGAACAATTTCTATACCAAATGCATTGCCTATGGATGCACCCATATCAACACATGTATCCATTGCACTAAGAGGAGGTAATGCACCTAATGTATAACATCCAATATCTCCGGTTGCAATTAGTTTTAATTTATTAATTGCTCTAAAAACAGATGTATGAGGGCATCCGGGACATAATGCAGGGGGTCTCATTGGTGCTTTTTCCTTAATATCTACAGGAACAAATGCATCAATTGTTTTAAATGCTTCTTTTATAATTCTTGGATTCAATTCATTAACAATAGGAATAATATCTTTTCCAATAACATTAATGCCCATTGCTTTTATTTCGGTTTCCATAAATGGGTCATTTTCTTCAACAACATAAAGTGTTTCAACATTATCAGCAAATTTTTTAATTAATTTATCTGGTAATGGCCATGAGAAACAAATTTTTAAAACAGATGCATTTGGCATTGCTTCTTTTACATATTGATATGAAATACCTGAAGTGATTATTCCAATTTTTTTATCATTGTATTCAATTGTATTATACTTAAAATTATTGGAATATTCTTTAAGTTTTATAAGCCGTTCTTCAGCTTTTTTATGTAGGATCCTTGCATGTGCGGGTAAGACAAGGTTTTTTCTAACATTTTTCTCATATCCTTTTATGGGAAATTCTTTTCTATCATTAAATTCAACAATAGATTTGGAATGACAGATCCTTGTTGTAATTCTTATAAGAATGGGAGTATCATATTCCTCACTAATTCCAATAGCAAGCTTAACAAATTCCTTTGTTTCCTGACTATCAGTGGGTTCCAGCATTGGAGTTCTTGCAGCACGCGCATAATTTCTATTATCCTGCTCATTTTGAGAAGAATGCATACCAGGATCATCGGCAGTAATAATAACTATAGCGCCTTTTGCACCAATATAACTTGTTGAAAAAAATGGATCTGCTGCAACATTTAAACCAACATGCTTCATTGCAATCAATGTTTTTGCTCCTCCAAAAGAGGTTCCCAAACCAATTTCCATAGATGTTTTTTCATTAACTGCCCATTGAGATCTAATTTCTTTGTATTTGGATATATTTTCAAGAATTTCGGTACTTGGTGTACCAGGATATGCTACTGCAAAATGCAGACCTCCTTCATATGCTCCACGGGCAACAGCCTCATTACCTGACAATAGTTCCTTCATCGAACCTCCATATTAAATTTTTCAATATTCTTCTATTTTATGAATAAAAATAAATTTTTCAAGAGAAATATATTTTTATCATTTATTTATCAAGAATTTGATAATAATAGCAACAGTACCGTTGACAATAGCAAAGGTATATGATATTTTAATTATTAAATAATTAATAAAATAATATGTTAAAGGAGGATTTGATGCGTACAGGTTTAAAGTGGCGCATAATTATTGTAGCTATTGTTATAATTCTATCTTTGATTCAATTGTATTACTCATTTTCCTATTATTCACTTAGCGAAGAGAGGAAGATCACGATGAGCCCAAATGAATTATCCAATATGAAAAACAAGGCATTAAAACTGGGTTTGGATCTTCAGGGTGGAATGAATATTATTCTGGAAGTAGATAAATCAAAACTAACTCCAGAAGAATCAAAAGGAGCTGTAGAAAGAGCTATAGAAATTATTAGAAATAGAATTGATCAATTTGGAGTATCGGAACCACAGGTTGAAAAGCTTGGTTCAGATAGAATTTCTATTAAATTACCAGGTGTAGTTGATAGGCAGAGAGCAAAGGAATTAATCGGAAAAACAGCTCAACTTGAATTCCGAATTTTGGGTGATTATACGCAGTTTCAGGAGATTATCAGCAAATATGATGAAAATATGATGAAAACTGAAGATGAAAATGAGATTATTAGTGTTGATCGTCTTTCAATAATGATTGATTATAATGGATTCAATCTATTTGTTTACCCAGAGAATTATTCATCAGTTGAAAAAATAGTTAATTCTGATGATTTTGTTTCTATGCTTCCCCCAGGATTTATTGTATTATGGGGAAGAGAAAAGGAAAATGATGGAATAAAAACAAAGGATATTTATTATATTGAAGAGGAATCTGTACTGAAAGGAAATGCAATTTTGGATGCAAGAGCAGGAGTAGGTACTCAGAATAATCCTATGGGAGTAAAGGTTGATCTTGTTATGACAAGACAGGCAAGAGGCAAATGGGCTTCAATAACCGGTTCTAATGTAGGAAAACGAATTGCTTTTGTGCTTGATGGAGTTGTTATTTCGGCTCCTGTTGTTCAGGAACGAATCCCATCAGGAAATACCCAAATTACATTAGGTGGTAGTTCAACAATTGATGATGCAAAAGACCTTTCAATAATTCTTAAAGCAGGTGCATTACCAGCTCCTGTAAAAATTGTAGAAGAAAGATCGGTTGGTCCATCACTTGGTTCGGATTCAATAAATAAGGGAATTAGATCAATTATATTAGGTATGATTTTAATACTTATATTTATGGCTATCTATTACTCTGTAAGCGGAATGATAGCAAACTTTGCACTTGTTTTGAATCTTATTATCCTTCTTGCCATACTATCACTTTTTAAAGCAACATTAACTTTGCCGGGTATTGCTGGCATAGTACTCATTATTGGTACTGCGGTTGATGCTAATGTGCTGATATTTGAGAGAATCAGAGAAGAGATGGCATATGGTAAAACAATAAGAACAGCTATTTCTAGTGGTTATTCCAAAGCATTTACAACAATTCTTGATGCCAATGTAACCACATTTATAATTGCAGTTATTCTCTACTGGTTTGGAACAGGACCCATTAAGGGCTTTGCAATTACTCTTGGTATAGGTCTTGTAGTAAGTTTCTTTACCGCAATTGTGGTTACCCGTGTAATTTTTGATATTATGACACTAAATAAAGATATTAAGAAGATAAGGATATAAGGAGGAATAAATGGCTCTCAGGAAGATTAAATTCCCCAGATTTGAATTTGTTAAACATAGAAAAGTTACATACATAATTTCACTATCATTAATCGTAATAGGACTTATTTCAATTATTGCAAGAGGTGGATTGAATTATGGTATAGATTTTACTGGTGGAATAAACCTGCAGGTACATTTCGACAAGCAGGTTCACATTGAAGATATTAGAAAAGTTGCAATGGAAGCCGGTTATAAAAATTCTATTATTCAAAAATATGGAACGGCAAATGATTATTTAATAAAATTCCAAGGTAACATAGAACAGGAAAAGGATACTTTAGGTCCGGAAATAGTGAAATTCAATTCATATCCCAATCCCTCAAATGGAGAAAAAACAGTTGCATTGCGTATAACAGCATATGATTCTCAGTCTCCTATAAAAAATATGTTTATAAGAGCTGATTTCATGAGTGAAGTTCAACCAATAAGTTCTGATGATGTTTATGATAAAATTGAAGAAAATGGTAAATTTGATGTATCTGTTGAACAATTCAGCAAGGATACAATACTTACTGTTTATGTATTTGCTGTTGATTATGCAAATAATAAAGGTCCTGAAAAGGCAATTCAAATTGCTGTAACATTAAAGGACTCAAAAGCAATACCAGAAATTATTGCATCATGGGAAAAGGAAAATTACATAGCTGATGAACAAGAGGCAATATTCTCACCAACAACAAAGATTGTTCAATTGCTTAAGGATAACTTTAAGGATGCAAATATCAGAATTGATATGGAAGAGATAGTCGGTCCTTCTATTTCAAAGGAATTGCAAACAAAATCCTTATGGGTGATTCTTGTAGGACTTCTTGGAATTCTTATTTATGTATGGATTAGATTTACATTTAGATTTGGTGTAGCTGCTATAATTGCATTATTCCATGATGTAATTATTACTGTTGGTATATTTTCAATTATGAATAAAGAAATATCAATTCCTATTGTAGCTGCAATTTTAACACTAATTGGTTATTCAATTAATGATTCAATTGTTATTTCCGACAGAATAAGAGAAAACATGAAATTAATGAGAAAATCAACTCTTGGAGAAATTATAACAACATCCTTAAATCAGGTATTATCAAGAACAATTATTACCTCACTTACTACTTTAATTGTACTTCTTTGTCTTTATTTTATTGGAGGACCTGTTATACATGATTTCTCGCTTGCATTAATTATCGGAGTTATTATTGGAACATATTCATCTATATATGTAGTTGCTCAACTTGTATTTGATTGGGAAAGAATGTATCCCACAAAAAAAGGTAGGTAATTATTTTAAACGGATTTGAGAAAAGACTATTACCGGATGAACTACTCTTTAGACAGGGTGACCCTCCTGATGATGTTTATATGATTAAAGAAGGCAAAATACGAATTTTCATTGGTGATGGGAATGACAAGAAGCAACTTGCCATTATGACAGAGGGTGAGTTTATTGGTGAAATGTCTATTATTGATGGAAAACCCCGTTCGGCTTCAGCAGAAGCAATTGATAAATCAGTTGTTTTGATTCTTGACAGAAAATCCATACAGAGACAAATTGAGGAAGATCCATTAATGGGTGCCTTGATTTCTACTTTGGTGAGACGGCTTCGGGATATGGATAGAAAATTAGCGCGTAAAATAACCTGAAGGTAGTACGGGGTGTCAATTAATAGAATTGAAATAGAGAATTATCTTAATAAATGGAAAAATACTTTAAGATTAAGAGATTGGGATATAGAATTAGAATTTGTTACAACACCTTGGAGAAAATCAGGCGATATAAAAATTGATTTAGATGACAAAAAAGCAAAACTTTTAGTAAATAATACTCCAAAATGTACAAATATGGAAGAATTGATTATTCATGAATTATTACACCTAAAACTATATGCTATGGATCAGATGATTGAAGAACTCCTTAATATACTTTATGGAGATGATGAGAATGACCCTAAAAAAGCATTTGCATATGGTCAATTTATGTTATTATTAGAAAGTACTGTTGAAGACTTAACAAAGGGATATCTTTCGGCATCTGAAAGTAAAATACCGCTATCTTTTGGCAGATTACAAAAAGAAATAGATAAAGAAATTAAATAAAAATTAAATATACCCCGACCTCATTGTTTATATTAATAGTAATATATATAATATAATAAAGTTAAGTTAAGAATTAATAATTTTGTGGCAGTGTTCATGAAACAAAGAAGTAATTAATCCGTATTGTTAATAAAGGAGAATATATGAAAAAATCTTTGTATGTTGTATTAATTATAATTATTGTACTATTATCAGGATGTTGCAAGAAAATACTCATTCCGCCTGATGTGGATCTTACTAAATATGAACCTGTGGGAATTATTAATTTCACAGTTAATGCTGAAGGTGAACTTGATGAATTGACAACGCAGCGCTTTATTGAATATATGAGATGGCATCAATCAGGAATTGAAGTGCTTGAACTTGGTGATATGGATGAGGTCCTTGCTGTTGTTAATGAAAGCAAGATAACAATTGATGCAATAAAGAAGATTGGGGAACAGTATGGAGTGAAAACATTAGTTGTTGGAAATATTGATGTATCTGATATTCAGCCAAAGATTGATTTTTCACCCACATTTCCATATGTGTCTGCAAGCGCAGATATTGAGGCAACTCTTATTTCTAAAATGTATAAAACAATAAATGGAGCATCTATTTGGTCTGGAGCAAGAACTGTTAAAACAAAGATTGGAAGTATAAAACTTACTGATACTTATATTAATTTTAATGCAAAAGATCCAGTAAAGGCATATGGTAATCTTGTTGACCGTCTTGTTTGGAACATTACATGGGATTTTAGAAATACATGGAAATGTAAAAAATAAAAGACAGGATAGTATGCTAGCATGAGTTTATTAAACAGAAGAGTAGAAAATACTATATAACAAGGATTCATCAAGTAATCAGGAAAATTAATTGTAGCTACTGATATAATGAAATATTTATTTCCCAAATCAATCTTTACAAATTCAAACAAAAGGTTATAATTTTAAGTATGAATACAAGAATTGCTCAATTTAGGAAAAAACAAGAAAATTGCTAAAGAAATTTTAAATAAAGAGGAAAAATGACATATTCAACAAGTAAAAAACCATGAAAGGGAACTTACGAATGTACAAAATGTGGGCAAATAATAGTACTTGATGACACTACGGATACACTCCCACTCTGTCCAAAGTGTGATAATACTAATTCTTATAAAGTCAAGTATGGAGGGAAAAATGAATAAAAAATCACTTATTTGCGAAGCAATTAAAAACAAAAATGTTATTGAGTTCTCTTATAATGGACATAAGCGTGTGGTTGAACCTCATTGCTATGGTATGCATAAAAACACAAACAATGAAGTTCTTTGCGCTTATCAAATTAGTGGATATAGTTCATCCGGAAAAGGACATCCATGGAGACTTTATACTATTTCTGGAATGTCTAAAATTGTAATTTCAGGTGAAAAGTTTAATAAACCTCGAAATGGTTATAAAAAAAATGATTCCCGAATGTTAAGGATATTTTGCCAAATATAATTATGAAGCAATATAGAATTTATTTTGACCAATATAAAGAATTTGAATTGGAAAACATTAAGCCATTAAAGGGTATATGTGGTTTATATTTTATAATTTTAAGAAAAACCGAAATACCATATCCCTTCGGAAAATCACAATTGATTTATATTGGTATGAGTGAAAAAAGGACAAACAGCATAGCTAAACGGCTTATTGGGCATTATGATGGTTCATCAGGGAATGAAGGACTTTCAAATTATCGTGAAGTTGAAGGGCTGTATTTTACATATCTTAATTTTGAGATGTTAAAAGAGATATGGAATTTTAG
>CBDUZN010000091.1:0-8223 GCA_965371715.1 uncultured bacterium
CACTTTTAAAGTTTAAATTGGTCTAAATGGTTCACTTTTAAAGTTTAACCAACATAGGTAGGTTGTTTTATATAATTTAATGTAAAAAAATGATTTTTTTCCAACAATATTGTCAAAATGTCAACCCCCGACCTTTTTTTTCTTTCAATTTTTTTCTTTCAATATACTCCTCATGCATCTGCCACAATAATTTGGATAAACACATAGTCCTACTTGACAGAAAATGAAAACCCTGCTATATTAGACTAGGAGGTCTATTGAAAGTGAAAGCAGAAGTAGCACCTAAAGAGAGACTTATTCAATCAGCATTAAAAGAATTTGCAGATAATTATTATGACATTGCCTCAATCAATTCAATAATCAAAAACTCCAATACATCAAAGGGTACATTTTATCATTATTTCAAGGATAAGGAAGATCTCTATCTCCAGATAATTGATATAGCGGTTCAGGAAAAGATTATATATATTGAAAAGAGATTGAATGGTATATTAACTAATAAATCCGAAATATCACTTTTCAATAAAAATTTTCAAGCATTAATTCAGGCAGGCATTGAATTTGCTGTAGAACATCCCATGTTTTCCGAAATGGGCATGAAAATGTTTCAGGAACCGAATAATCACATACTAAACAAAATAATTGATAAATACGGAAATAGAACAGAATTACTTATAGGAAAACTGGTTGATAAGGCAATTAAAAACAATGAGATCAATCCCAAATTATCTAAGGAATTTATTGTAACGGTTATTTCATTTTTATTAAGCAATTATATAAAATTAATACCAAATGAAAAAAAACGGGATTTAAAACAAATAACGGACTCTTTTAATCAATTAAATGAATTTTTCAAAAATGGTATAAATAAGGTTAATAATAAGTAGAGGAGGTAAAGGTGACATTACTTAAATTAGAGAATGTGGAAAAGATCTATGATCAGGGAAAGCTTGAGGTTCCTGCATTACGAGGAATCAATCTCACAGTTGAAAAAGGCGAATTTACAACTGTTTATGGTCCTTCCGGATCAGGAAAAACAACTCTGCTTAATATGATTGGGTGTCTGGATAAACCAACAAGCGGGGTAATACAATTTAATGGTGATACATTAGGCAAGGCAAGTAAAAAAGATTTGGCAATGATAAGAAGACATAATGTTGGTTTTATTTTTCAGGGTCACAATCTAATCCCGGTATTAACAGCCTATGAAAATGTTGAGTTTGCAATTAGATTAACAAAGAAATATAGTAGAAAAGAACAGCATGAAAAAATCATGAAAATAATTGAGGAAGTGGGGCTAAAAGGACTTGAGTATAGAAGACCCAATGAATTATCCGGAGGTCAGAGACAGAGGGTTGCTATTGCGCGTGCTTTGGTAAAAGAACCCAAATTGGTGCTTGCCGATGAACCATCTGCCAACCTTGATTCCAAAACAAGTAAGGAAGTAATGAATGTAATGTTGAAAATGAATGAAATGCTTAGCACAACATTTGTCTTTGCAACTCATGATCCTCTTGTAATGAATTATGCAACCCGTCTACTGGAAATCAAAGACGGTTTAATTACAAAAGATCAAAAAAAGGAGAAGAACAATGTTTCTAACTAAACTGGCTTTTAAAAATCTTGTTCGTCACAAAACAAGAACATTAATTACTGCCGGTATCATTGCATTTGCAATATTCTTCTATCTTCTTCTGGATTCATTAATTCTTGGTATGACCAATATGTCCTATGAGAGTATTATTGATTATCAATCCGGACATTTACAGATTGCTAATCAGGTATATTGGGAAGAAAAGGATGATTTGCCATTAAGGAATTTAATTAATCCTGATAGTGTAATGATATCTGCAATAAGTAGTATTAACGGTTATAAAGCATATTCACCTGAAGTAAATTTTCAGGCAATACTTAATAATGGAATGAATGAATTACCCGTACTTGGGAAAGGTGTTGATCCCGAAAAATATATGCAGGTTTTCAAATTAGGTGATAAATTTGTTGAAGGAAGAATGTGTAAACAGGGAGAGCATAAAGCAGTCATAGGTAAAAGACTTGCAGATCTTATGAAAATTGGTATTAATGATTATATTATTCTGCTTGTAAAAGATAAAAATGAGACATTTAATACAATTGAAGTTGAGATATGCGGACTTGTACATTCATCCAATCCTCATATCAATAGAAATCTTGTGCTTTTACCATTAGATATAGTGCAGAAATCTCTTAATATTAATAATCAGGTTAGCAAGATCATTGTAACCCTGGATAACAAAGATATGGCAAAGGAATCTGGTCATCAATTAAAGAATACAATAGATAAAAGTACCGGTAATAATATATTTATATGGAGTGATCTTGAAGCAATCTCATTTGCAGGTGCTAAAAATGCAGGGAATCAATTAATGATGATGATGATCCTCTTTATTGCGGCAATTGCAATAGTAAATACTGTGATTCTTGCTGCTCTTGAAAGAATGGAAGAAATTGGCATGATGAAGGCAATGGGACTTGAAGTAAAAGAAATTATCTTTACATTTGTAATGGAATCTGCCGGTATTGGATTACTTGGAGGAATAGTTGGTGTAATGCTGGGAATAGGGGGTGTGTGGTTATTAGTATTATATGGTTTTGATTGGTCTGTAATGACAAGTATGGATCTGGCATCATTCGGCATGCCTATTATTGGAAAAATGTACGGATCATGGAATATATCAGCATTTGTTAATATATTTCTCTATGGATTAGTTGTTTCAATACTATCCAGTATTCTGCCTGCTCACTGGGCTGCATCTAAAGATCCAATAAAAGCAATCTATCACAGATAGGGGGTAATAATGCAATTTTTAATAAATTTAGCTTTTAAAAATATTTTTAGACATAAATTGAGAACAATAATATCTGTAATTGCAATTGCTTTTTCCGTAATGATTGTTGTATTTGCCCGTGGATATGTGACAGGTATGGCGGATTCCGTATCTTCAGATAATATTCAATACAATTCGGGACATATCAAGATTGTTACAGAGGAATATCATCAGCAGGCACGCCTTATGCCTCTTGATTGTCCTGTTGATGGCTTTTCGGGAGAAGGGATTACTAATATGATTACGGAGATTGAAAAAATTGATAATGTTGAAATAGTAATTCCGCGATTAAAATTCGGAGCAATGTCCAGTGCAGGCGATGAATTAATTACAATGATAGGATGGGGTATAGATAAAGACAAAGAATTACAATATACCAATGTACATAATTTTATTACAGAAGGTAGAATGGTTGAAAATGGTAATCTTGAAATTGTAATGGGTTCAGTATTGCTTAAAAAAATCAATAAAAAGGTAGGTGATAAAGTAACAATAATCTATAATACATCACACAATTCACTTAAAGGAACTACATTTACTATTGTTGGCAAATTTGAATGCGGACTAAGAATGCTTAATGAAGTAGTGTTTTATTTACCCCTTGATCAGGCACAGAGGTTATTATATATGGATGGTCAAACAACGGAACTACTGCTCATGACAGGTACAATGGGTATGTCTGATAAGGTATTACCTAATGTAAAAGCATTATTTGAGAAAAATAATTCATTGGATAAATACTTAGTACTCAGTTACAAAGAGGAAAGTGAATTAGTTGCATATATGGAATTAGCAAAAATAATATATAATCAAATATATTTAATTTTTGTGTTACTATCCTGTATAGTTGTTGTTAATACTATGATAATGATTGTAAAAGAAAGAACTCGGGAAATAGGTATGATGGCTGCAATGGGACTTGAAAGTAAGGATATCCTTAATTTATTTATTATAGAAGGCGGCATTATGGGTATATTCGGAAGTCTGATTGGAGCAGGTCTTGGCTCATTGATTAATGGATATTTTTCTGTTACAGGCATTGATTTCAGTGCAGCACTTTCCGGTTTCAGTACTGAAATTGTGTTTAATTCATATGTATATACTGTACAATCATGGAGTAATACAATCTTTGCATTTCTACTTGGTGTAATTCTTGTAACACTTGCATGTATTATTCCGGCACAAAAAGCAGCAAAACTCGAACCAACCGATGCAATAAGAGATGCATAGAATTAGTACGCTTGTTTCTGGTACGCTGGTGACTAGTAAATAAAAAAATGTAAAAAAAGGGTGATAGATTTGAAATACTTTAAAATACAAGAAAAATGTAAAATATCAATTAAAGGAGGCAATTTATGAAAAAAATAATAATACCCTGCATAATAATATTGCTTTTGTTAATTATTATTCCACTTAATGCAATAACTGTTGAGGAGATTATTAATAAAAGGGATAAAAACGAATATATTAAAACAGCAATTGTAGAATCCGAAATGATTATTACTAATGGCAGTAGAACAATCAATAAAACAATGACTTCCTATGTTGATGGTGATAATGTATTGACGGAATTCACCAATCCTAATGATAGAGGAACCAAATTCCTGAAAAGAAAAGATGAATTATGGATGTTTTTCCCTGAAGCAGAAGATCTTGTTAAATTATCCGGTCATATGCTAAAACAGGGAATGATGGGAAGTGATTTTTCATATCAGGATATGATGGAATCGGATAAATTAACGGATCTGTATAATTTTGAATTAATTGGTGAAGAAGAAATGAATGGAAGACAATGTTATGTACTTGAAGGTATTGCAGTAGAGGGCAAAGAGGTATCATACTATAAAAGAAAATCATGGGTGGACAAAAAAAGATTTGTTGGATTAAGAGAAGAATTATATACGGAAAGCGGACGATTATTAAAAGAAATGACGGTAGAAGAAGTTAATGTAATAGATGGCAGATGGTATCCTGTAAAAACAGAAATGATTAACAAACTAAGAACAGATACTAAAACCGAATTTATTGTTCATTCCATTGAATTTAATCCAAATATTCCAAGTAATACATATACACTTGATAACTTGTAATAATATTGATAATGAACATTAAAATTGTATTTACTATACTATCTCTTATAATATTCTCTTCAACCATATTTGGTATAGATATGGGTGGAGGAGTAGAAATCTTAACATCCGGTTACATTGATAATAACAATGATTTTGATTATGATATTATTGAAAGTGCGGATTTCGAAATCTTTTTACCTAAATTATTTAATCAGGATTTACGATGTGAATTTGTTGTATATAAACCCATTCAGGGCTTATCAATCAATGAACAGACATCCTTATTTTTCAGGAAATTGTATATTAGATTTAAATTTCCATTTATGAAAATGACATTAGGAAGACAACCCATTTCATGGTCATTTGGCTCAATGTTCAATACTGTTGATTATTCACTTGGTGCTGTTACTTTGAATGAAGAGAGTAATAGTAAATATACAGATGCTGCAGAAATATATATTCCTGTTAATTGGAATTCGGGATTATCATTAATTGCTTCATTCCCTGATGGTTTCACTACCAATATTGATGAAGTAAAATTTGGTGCAAGAGCAAGAATAGGACTTTTTGGATATGATATTACTATGAATTATGTAAGAAAAGCAAATATTATTAAAACCGGTATTGCTGTATTTCCAATTCTGTCTAATTTGATTAGTCAAAGGGCAGGATTAACCTTCAAAGGCGATGTATGGGATATTGGATTATATGGTGCATTTGGATGCTATTTTGATAAAAACATCAATAATTCCTATTCATACCTGCTTGGTGCTGATTATAGTTTCTTTGTCAGCTACAATACAAAGATTATTGTTCAGGCTGAATATATGGGTATAGCATTAAACAGTATTGATGCAGCAACAAAATTGCTTCTTTTAAATATTCATCCTAATGACAAATTGCTGAATCTTTTAATTGGAAATATTTCCATTCCTATTGATGATTTTTCATCAATAGCTTTAATATCAATAGTAGATTTGAATGACAGGAGTGTTATACTAAGTCCTGTTTATCAAAATACACTTGCTCTGAATATTAGTATGCAATTTAGTGCCTATGTCTTTCTGGGTAATCAGGGAGATTTACTTGCACCCGGAATATTTATGCCAAAATCCATTGCAATGCTGCGATTAATATACAAATGGTAAGATTTAATTTTAATTAAGGAGATGATTTGGATACAGTTAAATTGGGAATAATTATTTGCAGCAGATATAAAAATTGTGCAGGCGGCAAATGCTTAAGAGCATTAAATAACAGAGAGGGTACATTCAGTATTTATAAAAATAAGAATATTATTATTGGTGGCTATACAATGTGCGGTGGTTGTCCCGGTGGCAATATTGAATATGCACCTGTAGAGATGAAAAAAAACGGAGTGGAAGTTATTCACTTTGCTACAGGTATGATTATCGGATATCCACCCTGTCAGTATATTGATTATTTCAAGGAATTTATTAATAAGAAATTTGGGCTTGATGTTGTATATGGCACTCATCCTATACCTACAAGCTATTATGATACACATAAGGAAATGAATTTCAAAAGATTCCCGGAATGGGAAAAAAGAACAGAACTAATTATATGTGATGAAAAAATGAGAAAGGCATATAATTAGGTGAGAGTAAAATAATTTCTAATAATGTGATGTCTCAGACAATCCCCCATCATCGTATATATTTCTGTTTTGAGCATTTCTTTCTAATATAGAAAATTTATTATATTTTCACGGGAGGGTTAATCCCCCTCCCAAAGAATACCTTAATACATCATAAAGATCATTAACCATGATTGGGATTTTCAATATCCAATTCCCATTTCAAAGGATTAGTAATTATATATTTTTTGATTTTGTTTAATTCATATTCATTACGAATAATATGTTCATAATAATTTCGTTGCCATAATTTTTTGTTATATGAAGACCAATCATTGTTGTGAACCCCATCAGTATATTGTTTTGTGGTTAATGTTTTAAACCGATGTACAATATCAAATAATGACATTGTAGGTGCGCGGATTATTCCACTTTTTCAAGCACCGTCCCCTGAAATCCCTTTTATCTGTTCTTTCGGATTTGGCAATAATTATTATCGGCTATTCATTCTTATCTTGTTTTCTTTCTATTTTCTCTTCTTTCTTTTCTTCCACTGCCCTGAGCGAGATTTGCGAACCGAAGGGTCTCCACCAGCGTACCAGAAACAAGATACTAGATACTTCTGCAAATTTCCCCATCCTCCTGAGACGGATTATTCCACTTTTTCAAGCACCGTCACCTGTATTTTTATTGAAATAATCTGTAAATATGATAATATAATACAAATAGGAGTAGTCATATGTCTAAAAAAAGTGATTTTGAAAATGGAAAAATAGTTCTTTATAAAACTTCTGATAAGCATATTCAATTAGAAGTAAGATTGATAAAAAACACTATATGGTTAAATGCTCATCAAATAGCAAATTTTTTTGGCATACAAAGACCTGCAATAGTTAAGCATATTAACAATATCTATAAAACTAAAGAATTAAATAAAAAAGCAACCTGTTCCATTTTGGAACAAGTTGCAGCAGATGGCAAAATTCGAAAAATGAATCTTTATAATTTAGATATGATAATTATCTGGGTTATATTTTATTTTTCCTCCATAATTATTTGTTAAAAACCATGGGCAACCACAGGGGGATGCCCCTACAATTATGAATTTTTAAATTCTTTTTATTTACGCTAATATATTGCATTCCATTAATCCAATATTTATAATTATATTTAATGAATTAAAATTATAAATAAAATTAATACAATTATCCATAAAAACGTTTTATAATTATATTTAATTTAATTCAATTTTATAATAATACAAGAATATTACATTTTATTAATTAATTGTTCAGGTATTTTGTATCCAAGATTAATTATATATTTTTTAAATAACTCTTCCAAATCATTATCTGTATTTAATGAAAATCGTTCATAAAAATTACCATATATGATAGGGACTTCCCATATTCTGTGTTTATATATGTATCCTATTCCCCACTTTGAGATAATTGAATTATCTGCTAGTATTAATCCTGCATGAGTTGGATGATTTTGCTTCTCAAAGTAGATAATTATATTACCTGATTGTTTTTCTTCGATTTTTTTCTTTTTAATAAGTGATTTTGTAAAATCAGCACTGAAATATATTTCATCTGGATCAATATATATTAGGTTTCTAACTCTATCAGAATCTCTTTTTCCATAAGCAAACATAAAACAATTGAAGTAATCTTCTTTTGTATGT
>CBDUZN010000092.1:0-8204 GCA_965371715.1 uncultured bacterium
TTTCATGGTGAATGCTCCTGCCGGGAGTGCTATTACCATAGCCCTTCTCCTTGTTTAAGTTGTTTTTATTTATAAGGGAAGGGCTTATTTTTTTCAATACCTCTATTATGAGGAAACATACCTCTTTCGTGGTCTTTATTTCTGAGGAATAACGAATATATTGACAAAAGAAAGAAACAATCTTATAATTAGATAAAATGTTGGAATAGGATACAATAAACAATAAAATGCAAGGGAGATATAATTAAGGAAAACAATAAAAACTAATATAATTAAATAGAGAAATTATTTTTCTATTTGAAGGAATGGAATGAGTAAAATTATTAGAGCATTATGTTTAATCCTTTTTTTAACTGTTATCAGTTGTACAATGATGTCTGTGTTCAGGGATTCAAATAATATTGGAGATTGGGTAGATATTCCTGAAGTGGGGCATGTATTTGTATATGAAGGAATTGAGAGCAATAAAATTAATAATTCCAATCTGGGATTTTCTGATGATTATGATATATATACAATTTTAACAAAAAAGATAATTGAGATAAACACCAATAATAATGGTTCAAAAATCATGAAAATAAATGAAAAGAAAAGAATTATTATTGATTCATTATCAATAGATACTATTATTACTGATTCAATTTATTATATGATAATCAATTATGATAGTAATCAGATATTAACAAGTGAAAATGAGATAGATTATGTGGATTCATGGTATGATAAAATAATGATTGATTGTCCTATTGAATTAGAACATGAATGGTCTCCATACGGACATTTATTTTATGGAACAGAATGTGAAATAGAAAATATTGATTATGGTATTACCGGAAGCAAAATATCAATAATGGTCCGTTGGTTAGGTGAAAAAATGACATACTATGAATTTGATTCTTCATTAGGAATGATAGTAAAAGATTCAGATTGTGGAAGGCCTATATATCATTATGACAATAAAATCTATAATAGACATTACAAACTCATAGATCATTATAAGGAATAATATGAAAAAGAATGTTTTCATTATAGTAATTCTAAGTGTATTATTCTCCTGCTCATTAATTAACAATAGTCAGGAAAGGGATCCCAATGATATATGGGATTGGGCAGAAATTCCTGCAATTGGAACAAAATTAACTTATGAATGTATAGAACAGATAAATAATAATTATTATGAATATACATGGATCAAAGAACTTGTTGATACAACAAACCAGTCTGGAGTCATATTAAAATGGGATTTAATCCTTTATACTGAAGATACGGTTGATACTTTTATAACAGTAAATTTAGTTTATTGCTATAATGAAAATATTGATAAAGATTCTGTATATCATGAGAATTGGATAACAAATGATTTTCCCGAAGAATTTGTTTTAACAACTCCGGTAGAAGAGGAAACAGATATTTGGAGTTATTATTATAAATTTGAGATTAGAGAAGTTGATGTTGACAAACAAATAAAAGCAGGTTGCTTTACTGATTTAGTAAAACTTGACATCCTTTTATATCAGGTAGATGTGGGAGATGCTTATTATTGTCCTCAGCTTGTACAAATAATATACTTTGATTTAGATTGTACAGAGTTTTTTAATTGGAAAAAGAAATACGAACTTGTAGATTGGGAATAATATATAGGCAGATAAGGAGATTTTTTGCCTATCCACTTTGTTCATAAGGGAAATTATGGACAACCGTCTCTTTTATATTCCCTATTTACATATTAACTTTATCTGATAAAATAAAGCACAATGAAATATAATGCTATTCTAATATTATTAAGGGCTATTAATGGATAATATTTTAACATATGCAATGATTCTTTTAATTGCAAGAATTGTTTCAGAATTTTTTGTAAGACTGAAACTACCTGCCGTAATTGGAATTATTTTAGCAGGTATTATTTGTGGTCCGGTTTTACATATTATTTATTTAAATAGTACATTGGAGTTTTTAGCAGAAATCGGAATTCTATTCCTATTATTTATTGCCGGTCTTGAAACAAATATTGGTCAAATGAAAAAGCAGGGTAAGAGTTCTATTGTTGCTGCAATACTTGGTGTTTTTGTTCCTCTTATTTTAGCTTTTACATTAATGTTTTTAAAATATGATTTTAAGACATGTTATATGATGGGATTAACCCTTACTGCTACATCCGTTTCCATTACTATTATGACTCTTATTGAACTTAAAGCGCTTAATACAAGAAGCGGTGTTACAATTCTTGGCTCTGCTATTATGGATGATGTAATTGCAATAATTTTTATGACTGTGTCAATTATTTTCCTGACTCATGAGGGTAGCTTATTAATGACATTTCTTAAATTGGGAATTTTCTTTCTATTTGTTAGTGTTTATTATTTGTTTTTATCAACATTTTCAATGCGAATTGCAAGGCGTTTAAAAACGCCACAATCCATTTTGGGTATTGCAGTTATTTTAATGCTTATTATGGGCTTTTTATCCAACAAACTGGGAGTTGCGGCAATAACAGGAGCATATATTGCGGGTGTTTCAATTGCAAAAACACCATATAGGAGAAGAATAATTGAAAAGGTATCTACTATATCAGATACTCTTTTTGTTTCAGTATTTTTCTTTGTAATTGGATTAAAAACTACTATTAATTTTGGAGAAATAGATTTATTGTTTACATTTTTATTTGTTTTTATTGCAATTGTAGGAAAGCTTCTTGGCTCAGGTCTTGGAGTATTTTTCACGGGCTTAACAATCAAAGAATCATTTAAAGTGGGTTTTGGTATGATGCCAAGAGGAGAAGTCGCTCTTGTAATTGCATCTTTGGGTTTAAGTAGTCATCTTATGAATCAGCAAATGTTTAATTCTGTTGTAATAATGATTTTGATCACTTCTTTAATTGCACCAATTGTATTAAGTGTATTATATAAGAAAAAAATATAAATGGAGGATAAATGTATCTTGTTATAATTATTCTAAACAAGGAGGAATATCTTGATGATATTCTTCAATCCTTTCTTGAAGTGGGAATAACAGATGTCACTGTTGTTGACAGTCAATCAATGGGTAATGTTCTGGCATTTGAAGTTCCGATATTCGCAGGACTGAAATATCAGCTTGGTGGTTCAAAACCCTATTCCAAAATGATATTCGCAATATCCGAAGACACTGAATCAGTAGATTATCTTGTTAAGATATTGGAAGATACCGGAATTGAGGTTAAAAAACCTGGGGTCTTAAGAATTTTAACAGTCAAAGTGGGGTCAATGTATGGCAAAGCAGAAGAACTGGATTTTGAATAGTTTAATAATCACAATGCTGTTTCCAATATTCATTTATTCATTTATGGCATCAGAATATATGGATACGGAATTCATTGTAGATGAATGTTCAAATGCTTTTAACGAACAACATGTTTATGAATTTTTTAGTGCTGATAATTATATGCTTATATCAGGAGGATGTTATAATATAGAATATTTAGCGGTTAATGATATAATAAAATTGCATGTTCCTTTAACAAAGAATGTGTATTTTGATTTATTAAGAATTGATTTTAGCAGCTTAGAAATGAATTATTCACTTTATGGTTTTGGATTGAACTTTAAAATAAATGATTACTTCAACACGGGATTTTTAGCAAATCCAACACATAATAAAAGAGAAAGTGATTTTATGTTAAAATTCGGATTTAATGGATTTAATACAAAAAATGATATATATGTTATTCTTGAAAATTTTGATAATAATTATTCACATAAAAATGAAAATGGAAGATACCCATATCCCCGTAATTATACTTATCCACATATTCCGTTTAATTCTGTTTCATATTTCCCGATTAATTATCTTTTTGTTTCAAGTGGTTATTTTAAGAATAATGAGTTTTATATGATATTAAAGAATGGAACCGGGTTTTCAGCGGACTATTATGAATGGAATGATACTGAAAGAAGAGATATATATACTCATAGTGCTGATTCGTCATCTATATTTTTAAGAGCAGGCTTGAAAAATACAATTGATATTAAATCCGTACAGTTAATAAACAGGATAATGGTTACCGGACTTATTATGGATAATGCTTATAATGATTCAATGATTTCAAGTGCTGAATATGATAGACGCATGACTATTGGCTATGGCATTGAAGTGAAAAAGGGTATTCTTAGTTTTCCTCTTTACGGAGAATATGGTTTTAGAGATATTGATAATGATACAAATGATGTACACAGATTGGATTATTTATTGGGATATGGAGGATTTGCAATTGATTTAGGTAATTGGTATATTCAATTAGTTGAAATTGTCAATTCATATAATACGGAAATTAATCAAGTAGATAGTTTCTCAATGATCCAAACAAGATTACAAATAACAGTTGAATACAACTTTAATGAGAATGTTTCTTTTGCAGCAAGAAAAGGATGTGAAACAGATTTAGGTGATATTAGGGGAGGTGGGAAATACTTCTTTTATGATAAAATGTATGTGCAATTTTCAATGAATTTTGATAATTTTTTTAAAGGAAAGAAGATATGGACATATTTATTATAGAAGGCGGAAAAACCCTTAAGGGATGTTTGAAAGCAAGTGGTTCAAAAAATGCATCATTGCCTATTATGGCTGCTTCTTTAATGGCTGAAGGGGAGACAATTCTTCATAATTGTCCTGATGTTGTTGATGTGAGATATATGATGAAGGTGCTTTCCTATCTTGGTGCAGATGTATCTATGGAAAGAAATACTTTGAGAATCAAAGTTCCGAAAAAAATAAAAAATACGGCACCATACGATCTTGTGAGAAAAATGCGTGCTTCATATTATGTGCTTGGTGCATTAATTGGTAAACAAAAAAATGCTATTCTTTCTTTACCGGGAGGATGTGCTATTGGTGAAAGACCCATTGATTTACATATCAAGGGCTTTAAAGCACTTGGATGTAATGTAGTTTTGAAACATGGTTATGTGTATGTTAAATATAAAAAATTAGCAGGTAATGAGATTTATCTTGAAGGTAAATTCGGTACATCAATGGGAGCAACAATAAATGTGCTTATGGCTGCTGTTTTTGCAAAGGGTAAAACAATTATAAAAGGTGCTGCTCTTGAACCTGAGATTGCAGATGTTGCTACTTTTCTTAATAGAATGGGAGCTGATATAAGTGGATTAAATACACCAATACTTGAAATAAATGGGGTAGATGAATTAAAACCTGTGGAATATACGATTCTTTCTGATAGAATTGAATCAGGCACTCTTTTAGCCGCAGCATCAATGACAGGTGGAGAATTAACATTGTCAAACACAAATCCTGAACAATATTCGGAAATCCTGAATAAATTCACAGAAATCGGAGATAATATTCAAATTGATGGAAATACAGTACATATTAAAGGAAGCAAACAGAAAAAGAGTATAGAAATTGACATAATGCCTTATCCATATTTTCCTACCGATATGCAGGCACAATTTATGAGTATATTAGTAAAAGCAAATGGAATTTCAACTATTACTGAAAATGTATTTACAAAGAGATTTATGCATATTCCTGAATTAAAAAGAATGGGAGCAGACATTGAATTAAGGGATAATACCGCAATAATTAGAGGTGTTAAAAAATTATCCGGAGCACCTGTTATGGCATCTGATTTACGCGCTTCAGCAGCTCTTGTATTAGCAGGACTTGTAGCCGATGGAGAGACAGAAGTGAAAAGGATTTATCATATTGATCGTGGATATGAACATATAGAAAGAAAATTGAGAAAACTTGGTGCTCATATCAGGAGATATAAAAAGTGAATTCAAAAAAGACAGTTTTTGTATCTAAAATTCCAATAGGAGGCAAACATTCTATTGTAATTCAATCAATGGTTAATACAGTTATATCAGATAGACAAAAAACACTTAAACAGATTGAATTACTTAAAGATGAAGGATGCCAACTTATAAGAATTGCTTATTCAGATAGAAAGTTTTATAATGATTTCAAACATATTGTTGATAATTCTGTTTTACCTGTTATTGCTGATATACATTTTGACTATAAACTTGCAATTGAAGCAATTGAAGCCGGTGCTTCCAAAATCCGTATAAATCCTGGAAATATTAAAAAATGCAATTTACTTTCTATTATTAATGCTGCAAAAACAAATAAAGTGCCAATAAGAATAGGGGTAAATTCGGGATCATTAGAAAGTGAATTATTAGTTAAATATGGGCATCCCGTTCCGGAGGCATTAGTGGAATCCGCTGTTAATGCAATTCATTTTTTTGAAGAACAAGGGTTTGATAATATTATTGTATCCATAAAATCATCTGATGTTATTTTTATGTATGAAGCAAATATTCTTTTAAAAAAGCAAATTCCTTATCCAATACATTTAGGGGTTACAGAAGCAGGAGGGATTATTAGAGGTGCTGTAAAAAATTCTGCAGGAATTGCTTCTCTGCTGCTTAATGGAATTGGAGATACTATAAGGGTCTCTCTTTCTGCATCACCTATTGAAGAGATAAGGGTTGTGAAAATGCTTCTCAAATCATTACATTTATATGAAAATGCACCTGATATTATTGCCTGTCCAACATGCTCAAGAACAACATTTGATGTAATATCTATGCAGAATGAAATAGAAGAGATATTCTCAAAATCAAGTAAAAATATTACAATTGCAATTATGGGATGTGTTGTTAATGGTCCGGGAGAAGCAAGAGAAGCGGATTTTGGTATAACAGGAACTGATTCACAATGTATTTTATTTAAAAAGGGTGAAATTATTTTCAAGGGGAATAGAGATGATGTAGTAGAGAAATTATATAAAGAGGTGGAGAAAAATGAGAAAAATTGATACATTAAAACGCATTCTCAAAAGTGACGAAATGATACTTATTGATTCTTCATTTGATGTTCTATCATTATTAGAGATTGATAAATCATATAATGCAAATGAATATGATATGAATCTTTTAATTGGAAAGAAAAAAGTATATATTATTTGTGAAATGCTATTTTATCCATTTTTAAAGGACATTAAGAATATGAATGTGATAAAATGTGATTCAAATAAATATTTATTGAATAATAAAACATTTGTTTATGATATAAATATTGTTTTACAAAAAGAAAAAATTAAAAAATTGGGATTAGTAAATATGTCTCTTTCCCATTATTATAATAATGTAAAGACATTTGGCTTTATTTCACCCCTCAAAGCATTAGGAATTGTGAAGAGTGAAAATGAAATAAAGAAAATAAGAATTTGTGCAGTTATAATGAAAAAAATCATTAAAAGAATCCCAGAATATTTGAGAATCGGAATTACTGATATTGAACTTAGAAATAAAATTGATGAAATGATATATGAAATGGGAGCAGAGAGGCGATTTGTTCCAACTCTTGTGGGGTTTAATTCAAAAACAATTTATCCTACATTGATTGGTTCAAAATTAAAAAAAGAGGATATTGTTTTAATGGATTTTGGTGTAATGAATAAAGGAATGGGCATAAGTATTACACAAACACAGATGCTGAATAAATCAACTTCTAAAACGAAATCAAAACATTTGAAAATTGTTTCTGATGCACTTGAGGTTATGAAAGCCATTGTAAAAGAAGGTGTTAGTGTTTGTGACATTGATTTGGAAATGAGAGATTTTTTTACTCAACATAAACTTGAAAAATATTTTATAGATTATGCAGTTAAATTACCGGGAACATCATTTTTTGAGGAAGTGAATTCAATAAAAGAAAAAACAACACTATTTAAAAATTCAGTTATAAAATTAAGTTCTTCATTATTTATCCCGGGTAAATACGGATTAAGATGTGAAAGTATTGTGCATATTAAAAAAAGAGGCAATAGTGTTATTTTATAAAAAAATAATTGTAATTGTTTTTTTGATTACAATATTATCCTGTTCTCAATCTCAGTCAATTGAACAGTTAATTGAAAATGGCAATTATGAAATAGCTGCAGATTTACTTGAAGATGAAGTGATGAAAAGCAATAAACGCAATGATTATGTAATGCTAATGATAATTTATAATAATAAATTAGAAAAATATACTGATGCATTAAATACACTAAAAAAGTATAAAAACAAATTTCATAATATTGATGACATTAGAGATTTGGCATCTATAATCCTGACAAATAATGCCGGAGAAATGTTTGTATCCGGGAATATGGATTCCTCTTTAATACTTCTTACTGAATCAGTTAAACT
>CBDUZN010000093.1:0-8168 GCA_965371715.1 uncultured bacterium
GCACAAAAGTTTGGTGTATAAGAACGAAAAGAATAATCAGCAGAATATTTACCAATATGTAGTAGAACATTAAATGCTTCCTCCATCTGTTTTCTATTGGGTTTTGTACTAATAACCTTTTCTAATGCATATTTCGAGTATTCATAATCCCTTTTCTTCTCAAACTGCTTAGCCGATTTTAAGAACATTTGAGTGGATTTTTTATCATTTGCCATTTTGTAAAATTCACCTGATTGAAGAATTCTATATGGATCAGCGGAATGTGATAGTTCTATAGCAATTTGTTGACTTATTTTCTTAATATCCTTTTCAAGCATCTTATCATAAATTATCTGCCTTATGATTGAATGATAAAATGCAACAATATTCTCCTTTTTTCTATTTAATAATCTATTATTTATTGGTGATTCAAGTACATTCTTTATTTCCATATCTATTCTATTGGTTTTTATAGAAATAGCAGAATCAAACTCATCACCAATTACTGCTCCTGTTTCAAGGAATTGCTTTTCAATGCTTTTCAAAGAATCAAATTTTAATAATATTAATTCTTGTAATGAATACGGTAATTCATTAATATTAGTTTTAATTTTCAATATTCCTTTTTTTGATGAAATCAATTTTTCTTTTTCTAAAAAACTCAATAATTGAACAATAAATAATGGGTTGCCATTTGACATTTTTTGGAAATTTTCTACATTCTTAATCCCAGGTTTCAGCTTAGTAAATTCAGTTATTAGAGATGCTGTATAGTCCTTATTAAAACCATTTAATGCTATTTTAGTTAATTTATATTTTGATAATTTTGAACCAAGAAAATCAATCTGTCCTATTGGTCGCTTTATTATAATGAAATTTACATATTTATTGCCTTCATAAAATGCCCATTTGAAAAGTTCTTTTGATTCATTATCTAAAAGATGTGCATCATCAATTATTATATTCACTTTTATTTTAATATTTTTAAATAGGGTTGTGAATTTGTCCCTAATACTCATTGAGGTAAATTTATTAAGTATTTCTGCATTAATGATCATTTCATTATTATTAAAAATATTATCAATTAGATAATTTATTGAAGAATATGGCATTTGTTTTCTTATGCCTTTAGTGAAGATATTCTTCACTAATGAATGGGATAATACTTCATTAATAAAATATGTTTTCCCAATACCGCCTTCTCCATCAATCTCAATAACTGAAAATTCATTTTGAAGTGAATTCTTTGCAATAAGTATTTCTTTATGTCTTCCGACAAATATATTTCCTGATTTTTTTCTTTTCTCATTAATAGTAAATATATCAACAGGTTCCTTCATCCCTTTAAATTTTTCTCTCTTTAGTAATTTTGTTTCATAATCCATTGATAAACTCAATGCATAATCTTTATCACATTCTATACTGTAATTTTGTGCCTTTATAGTAATTCTTGCAGCAAGATTTACATTATTACCCATAAATGTATATTCCCATCTTGTATCATTCCCAATAATTCCGGCAAATCCTTTTTGAAGGGTTATGCCTGCCTTTATTGGAATCCTATGTTTTTTGAATTGTTTGATTACATTCTTAATGTAAAAATACAATTTTTCATTTGCTTTTTCTAATGATTCCGGTAATCCGGCAGAAATAAGTATCATCCATCCTTTATCTGCGTATTCAATTTTATTAATAAAAACATATTCATTATCAGCTGTATTAATTATAAATCTAAGTAAACTTTTCATTCTCTTAAGTGATACCTTTTCATTAATATGAAAAAAACCCAAAGGTACTGTTCTTAATTCTCCTGTTCCACCTTGATCTTTTATATCCTTTATTCTTGCAGGATAGTAGAGATTTAATTTAGTTTTCACATTATCATAATCAATATTATTTTTATGTATTGAAAAAAAAAGAAAATCTCTTTTTTTACATTTTAGTATTTGAGGAAAATAATTATCTCCACATATATCAAATTTGATTCCTAATTCTGTGTTGTTTTGTTTATTATATCTATTAATATGATTTTTTAGTGCAATTCTACAATCAGTCAAATCATTATCATTGTTTACATAAAAAAGAATGGCATCTCCGGCAAAATGAAGAACAAGACCTTTCTTTTCATATATACCATTAATGACTCCGCCAAATACATTATTTATCATATCTGATATCTTCTCAGCACCATATTTACTTTTTTGAATAAATTTTTCCGTTGCCTTTGTAAAGCCGGAAATATCTGCAAATACAAATATTTTCATACAATCTCTATACTGTATATATTTACCGGTTTCTCTTTTCCCTTTACCATTATTGCTTCCATTTCTCTATATTTTATTTTATCCCCTATCTCTCCTACAACATTTTTTGATACTATTATTGGAACATTCATAGCATTTGCAGCTGATTGCAATCTGGAAGCAAGATTAACATTATCTCCAATAACAGTATAATCCAATCTTTGAGAGGAACCAATATTCCCCACTACTGCAGTTCCTGTATTAATCCCTATACCAACATTTATTGAATCAAGCCCTCTACTTCTTCTTTGAAGATTTAATTCATTTACTGCTTTTTGAATATCAATTGCACACTTCACAGCATTAAGCGAAGGATTCTCAAGATGCATTGGTGCGCCAAACACAGCCATTACACAATCACCTATGAATTTATCAAGTGTGCCATCAAATTTAAACACTGAATTAGTCATTTGACTTAAATATGTATTTAGAATATTGACAACATTTTCTGGGGACATTTTTTCCGACATTGTTGTGAATCCCATAATATCTGCAAACATTACACTAACATGCATCCTTTCTCCCTTTAATCGGTTCAAAAAAGCATCAGGATTTTCAAATACTTTTTCTGCAACCTGTTTGGATACATACCTTGTAAATGCCATTTTTATCATTTCTTTTTCTCTTATATTAACAACCATTTCATTAAATGTATCAGTTAATACTCCAAGTTCATCTGAAACAATTCGTTTTACCTTAACATCCAAATCACCTTTTGATACTCTCTTCACCCCTTCCATAAGAAATTTCAATTGCTTTGTTAAAAAGGACGAAAAAAATACGGATATAATAATTCCAATAACAATAAAAACTAATGTAATAATAGAGATTAGGATTATAGTATCATTTTTAACTTTAATTATCTCTCTTGTTGATATACCCAATTTAACATAGCCAATTAGTTTTTCATTGCCAAGCATTACGGGTTTTAAAATTTCTATTTCGTTTTTCCCTGTATGGATTTCCTTTTCATTTATTAATATAAATGAAGAGTCATTCACGCCCCATTCACTTATTTTATCAGATGCAATAATTCTATAGTCATCATCAAGAATTTTAGCATATAGAAATCCCTCATTTGTCATTGCATCTCTCACAAGCCCTGCAAGATATGTATCTTCTTCTAAAATAATCGGGTCTTCAGCATTTAATGCCATATTGGATGCAAGTGCATTTAATCGATATTTTATCTGATTCTCAATATTCCCAGTGATCCTTGAAACTAATGTTAATCCAATAAAAAAGCCAACAAGTACAATAATGGAAATAATGAATACAAGTATTTTTATTCTTAAAGTAATTTTCACTAATTTTCCAATTCTCTTATTTTCTTCTTTGCCTTTTCAATGTTTTTTATTGCTTTACTGTATTTAGGGTTAATTTCTAAACATTTCTCCCAATACTTAACGGCAAGTCGGTAATCATTATTAGTATATGCTTCTATGCCTTTAAGATATAATTTGTCTAAGTCCTCAAGAGAATATATATTAAATGCTTTAATTCTATTCAAATAATCCTTTGCTGATTTATTTGTTGAATCAATAACCATAACTTTTTGGAAATATTCTTCTGCCTTTTTATAATCCTTATTATTGAAATACTGAATTCCATTATTAAGAAATTTTTTCACTTCACTTGTGCTTTTTGTTTCAATATCGGTTTTTAATTCCTTTAATTTATCAAGTCCAACATTATACACTATTAATGTATTGATTTTTCTAATTGCACTAATATAATGTTTTTTCTTAATTAATCCTTCTACTTCCTTTATCCCTATATTAACAATACTATTTATTTTTTCATTTACTTTATTTAAATATTGTTTGCCGTTTTCATTATTTATTTGTTCAAATATTTTCTTTGCTTCACTGTATTTGCCATTTTTATAAAGTACTATTCCTTCATTTAGTTTATCATTGCTTTCCTGTCTACTAAGTATTTCTTTCTGTTCCTGTTCTGACATTGATTTGTATTTTAAAGCTTTTTTATTATCAGGAAAAAGCTTTAATACACTCTCAAATATTGATAATGCATTGATATAATCCTTATTAATAAAATAATCAATACCTAAATCAAGTAATTTATCCGTATCCCATTGTCTTTTACTCTTCTCTATCATTTCATTAAGAATTTTTCCCTCTTCATTATCAGGATACCAAATAAGTGCTAAATCAATATTCTCTAAAGCAGATTCATAATTCTTCTCATCAAATGCGGTTTTTGCTTTATTAATAAACATTTGTGACATCATTTTCTCTTTTTCTTCAAGTTGCTTTTCTATTTCAGCATACATTTTCTTTTTTTGGTTTTCCCTTTTCTGTATTGTAAATGAATGATCATATTCAATTCCTGCAATATGAACCAAACCAAGATTCTGATTATAAGAAGCAGCATAATTTACTATTACAGGTCCAATTCTTATTCCTAATCCACCATTAATATTATCCAAAATATTTGTATTTCTACTATTATACATATAACCCGTTCTAATAGATAATATATTTGCTATAGTATATTCCATGCCTAATCCCGCTTCAATCATATTGTTCTCGGCAATATAGTAATTAAAATCAGTTATTAGTTTTAATTGTTTCAAAGTAGAATATCCAACACCTGCTCTTAATAAAAGAGGCATATATGAGCCATCATTATATTTAAGATTAATTGCAATATTATCTATTGAAATGCCAATGCTGAAATTATTATTGATATTGTACAGAATACCTGCATCAAATAATACTCCAAATGCAGTATAATTATATACAGATGAATAAAGTGGTTTTATGTTTATTCCTATTCCAAAATTATTGAATATTTCTTTTGCATAATTTATTGTTAATACTGCACTAATGTATCTATAATAAGTTGAATCAAATACATTACTCACTGCTAATGGTATTCTATTAGAATATATTCCTCTTGTTTCAAATCCAAAATTACCTATTTGTGAAGGAATTATAAAACCAAGATGTTCAAATCTTGTTTGCCAAAAATATTCCGTGTGATTTGTAAAAAATGATGAATAATCTCTATTTAAAGATAATGCAGGATTTCTGAAAAAATCATCTGTTAATATATTTCCATTATTTCCCATACCTGAGGTTACAGGATTAATATCAATATATAAAAATTGAAATCCACCTTCTCCATTTATTATTATTACTGAAAAAATTAATAATAGAAATAATGCCTTTTTCATTATTTTATCCTGACAAATTTTTTCTTCATTAAATATGTTTCGCCATTATCATCTGAAACACGAATTAACATAAAATACATATCTGCATTTAAATTAGTTATATCAATGGATATATTCTTATGTTCTCCTCCCATTATGGATTCATTTAATTCAATAACATTAGTACCCTTTAAATCATAAATATTAATTACAATATCGGCATTTTTCAATGATATCATACTGATAAATAATTCATTGCTTTCAATAGGGTTGGGCCATAAAAGCACCTGTTCCTTATTAAACCATTCTTCAGGATGAGTTATATTTATATCTGTTGTAGATGTGTCGGCAAAGCCCTCATTATCAGTAGCAAAAACAAGTAATGTAAGTATTGAATCGGTCATTCCTGTTGATAATAATTCATATGTGAATAATGAATCATTTGTTGAATCAGATACAAATTCAATCAAAACAGTATCAAGATCATGTCCATATATATATAAACCATTTAAATCAATATTTGCTTTATTTGAATATGCAGTAATAAAAATTGTATCTCCAACTTGAGGGTTTTCCGGTAAATATGACACATTAATATTAAGCGAATCCAAGAGTAAATCTTGAATGAAGAAAATTTTTCTATTTGAGAAATTTGTTTCAGTGCCTATGCTGTTAATTGAACTTACTCTCCAATATATTGAGTCATTATTTAATGAATTTACTGTAAAAACAGTATCCGCAAAAGAATTACCAACAACAGTATCCAGAATTATGTTGGAAAATAAACTATCAGAAGCAAAGGAATAATGATACTTTTTAATATCAGAATCATAATCAGAAATTGAATGTATTGTAAAATCATAGGGTAATTCAATTGTATCTTCATCTGATGGCAAAATACAATTAACAGAAGGTGTTGCTTTTAAATTAAATCTAAAATTCAATTCACTTGCTTCATTATTCGCGGAATCAACACTAATTACATTCCAGTAATATCTTCTGTCAAGAAATGGTTCTACAAACAGGGAAGTATCTATATTAAAAAAAGTATCATTTACAAAATAAATTTTTGCAGTACTGAAATCCATCAATGTATCAATTTTAACAATATATTCCATAATACCTGAGTGTAAATCATTTGCTTTATTATAAATCAAACGGAACTGTCTGGACATTACATCATCATTATTTGGAGGGATCTGTTTTATTGGTGGACTTGGAAGGATTGAATCAAATTTCAATATTGCAAATGAATTATTATGATAATCAATATTACCCCTATAATCTATTAACCATACAAACATATTTGTTTGTCCATTGGGTAGTGAAAATATGTTTATTAATGTATCCTGAATAGTGAACGAGGTATCTTCATTTGAAGATGGCGGTGTTCCGGCTTTAATATAAGCTTTAAAAATTGATGAATAATCAAAAGGATTATGCCAGCTGACCTGTAAAGGCAATGTATTATACCATCTGAATGTTGTGTTACCATTTATTTTCATATTTTCCGGTGGATCGGGGGCTTTGTCCGGTTTAATAGATGCAATAAATGAATAACTTCCACTTGTGTCTTGTATAGTAAAATCAATATATACATGTGATTGATTTCCAAAGAATATTTCGGGTCTTTTTACTGGTTTACTGTTTGTCCATATTACCCAATCTGTGTCAAACTTTAAATCAATATCATTCCACTGTGAATACATCAATACCTGCTCATTATTAATACTGTCAAAATAGCAAATAAGAGGATATCCTTTGTGATCATATGTCATCTGGGGATAAAACTGCAACCTGTTAATCTCATTAATAAATAAACTATCAATAAAAATCATCGTACTACTATTAAATAGTTTCATTTTTATATTCACATTTAAACTTGTATTATTATAAGAAGAATATACTACGCAAACCGTATCATTTTTTATATCTATTACAGGACTATAGTTTAACAAAGAAGTATCAATGGAAAATAAGCTTTGATGTGCAAAAGTATATGGAGGATTAATGGTTGTCATATATATATACTGTGATAGTGAATCCATATCTGTAAATGCAATATAGGCAGTACCTCCCATTTCATCTATTGATACATATGGTTCAATACAAAAATTATCCGGTGTTAAAAGCTGAAGAGGTGTATTAAATGTTCTTCCGGAATCTTCTGATACAATGAACATAATCCATGTAGAATCCACAACTGTTGTATCACTTACTATTCTGTAAAAAACCCTATTATATGTAATAAACACAATTTCCCCATTATCGGTTACATCAATATTCAGATTTGTATGAAATACATTAGCAGGACTGGGAAATGTATCAATTATCTGTCTGAATTCAAATGCAAATGATGTATCTACACATTTCTCAAAAAATATTCCTGTTCTTCCACTATATATATCAACCCATGTTATATAAGCATTACCGGCAGTATCAGATGTAATCTCTCCGAAAAATGGGCTATTGCCGGTAAAACTGTTTACTCGGGTGATACCTGAAACAAAATTGTCACCATTAATATAATTCAAATATACATCAGTCGTATTACTATCAATCCTATTAGTGTATATTTGATAATACACACTATCCTTAAATTGTGCAATATTTGACCATTCCACATTATTTTCGGCAATAGGTAGTATTTTAAATTCATAAGGGAATATCATTATTACAATTAATAATGATAATAATAATAATAATAA
>CBDUZN010000094.1:0-8141 GCA_965371715.1 uncultured bacterium
AGTCGGAACTTTTCAAGTAAACTTATCCAAATGTTTAGATTTAACAAATTCTTCTGTAAATCAAGTTCTCAAAGTGACTATTGATCAGCTTATTGATCCATCGGATTTCACTATAACCCAATCTATTGCAAGGGAAGCAAGAAAATTAGGGTTTGAAGCGATTATTGCTCCCTCGGCTGTTGGTGAAGACTGTAGTTCCTTGGTTGTATTCAAAGATAAATTAAATCCTCCTTCATACTGCATGTATGATACTCAGTCTATTTGTCCATATCCATAACCAATCCATGAAAAAATCACACTTATTTATGTTTTACTTATAAAATGGAATCTTAAACCAATTTTATCACTATTGACATTAATTATCTGATAATTAATATTTTATATTATGAAAAAAGCAATATTTACAATTCTTAGAGTAATAATTACTGCTGGAATCTTTTTATTTATTTTCAGCAAATTAAGTTTTGGTGAATCCATAAATATCATTAAGGAATAAAACCCAATTTATCTTTTATTATCATTTATCATTTTATATTTTACCTATGAAAAATTGAACCCCTGCAATGCAGGGGTTTCAAAAACAGAGTAAGAAAAAATAAAATTTCTTGCATTGTGCAAGAATTTGGAGGGGGAAATGAAGTCCCCATAAAAAGTATAGCAATTTTTAGAAAAAAGTAAAGCGAAAAGTAAAAGAATTTTGGGGACGGTGGTAGTTAGAAGAAGTAACTGGTACGCTTGTGGCTAGTAGCTGGTGGAGACCCTTCGGCTCGTAATGCTCGCTCAGGGCGAGAAGAAGAATAATACTGAATGAGTTGGGAGCAATAGATGAAAAGGAATCAAAATGGTTTTTTTCAAAATTTGAAATATTTGAGTAGTGAATATTGGGATATTTATTAATTTAAATAAGGAGGAAAGATGAAGAAATTAATATTTGGAATAGCTATTATAATTCTTATCAATTCATGTAGTTTAAAATATACAGTAGATTATTCTTATTTGTATCCTTTACATTATTTAAGTGATTTAAATTCTTTGAAAGAAGGAAGCGAATATTTACATAAAGGGAAAATTATTATTGAGAAATTGGAATTATATTTTAAAACTGATATTTCAGATAAAATTGAAAAAACAATATCAAAAATTCTTCGTGAAGAATATCCTAAAAAAGCTGCAAAATTGAAAGCAAATACATTATCAGATTTTAAGTCATCAGTATATTTCTATCCATCTTTTTGTTGTATCCCTGGGATAGTATATGTAGCAACAAGTGCAGTTGCCATAGATAATATTACACTCTTAGATTTAGAAGTATCTAAAAAATATGAGGAAAAGAAAGAAACAAAATTAAAAACAACTGTTAAAGAAAATGTAAAAGCAGATGAAAATGAAAATCTTAAAAAAGATAAGAAAGAAGAATATGTACAAAAGGATAAAATTAAACACGAAGTAGTTAATAAAGAAAACAATGTAAATGAAACTATAAAAGAAAAGCAGACAAACGAAAATGCAATTGAATTGCGTGAATTACCAAAACCAATTGATACAGTAAAACCATCTTATCCCAAGAAATTAATTGGTAAAGGTCCAAATGGAAAGTGCATTGTATCTGTCGAAATCGATGAGAAAGGTAAAATAGTGAATATTTCTTATCTACATTCATTAGGGGAATTATTTGATGAAGAAATTTTGAAAGCTTTAAAACAATGGACATTTGAACCTGGAAAGGTAAATGGAAAGCCAGCTATTCTATCATTAACAATATATTTTCTCTTTGATGATTATAGATTTTATAGAATTACATATTAGGATAGTAAAATGGAAGTAAAAGGAAAATATTAAGAGATGAATGCAAAAAATTGCTTGAATAGTGCTTGAAAAAGTTCTTAATCTGCCTCAGGAGGATGGGAGAAATTTGCAGAAGTATCTGGTAGTGATGGATTGGGAGGGTTCACCTCACCACAGCGAGTTTACAACACGGCGAATCTACGATTACGAACAACATATTCTTCGGATTACTCCTGCTCAATACATTCCTCAAATTATTCGGAATGTACATACAAACATAATGATATGAGAAAGTGAATAAATAAATCTGGAGGGGACGGAGGATGCAAATATGCAATTTATTCGGAATAAGCAGTGATATCCATTAATTTAGATGATGAATTAGAAAAAATAAGTAATAATTGAGAGGATTTAGAACCCTCCCGTACAAAACATAATGAAAAGCATTTAAAGATGGATACCAGGTTTCACGAGATAAGAAGGCAGCCCCTACGGTAGAAATCAAATGCGGGATGCGTAATGCGTAATGCGGAATGCGGGATGCGGGGAAGAAAGGAAATACTGGATACCGCATCAAGTATGTGATAACAGATTCTTAGGATGATACGGGAAAGTGAAGAGGGCAAGCACAGGGGTAAACATATTCTTCGAATTACTCAGAATGCCCCCTACAGGAAAAAACATATTCCTCGGAATAGGGCAAGTACAGTGGCATTGCCCCTACGGTATAACTCAGGGCATGTCACAATCCCCCTACTTATTGACAAAGGCATATTGTTATGTTAATCTGATTTTTTTAACAAGTTCTTTATTACAATAAATTAAAGAAGGAGTAATTATATGAGCGATACTAAAGAAATTACTATTCTTGATATTGTCAATAAATATCAGGGGGAAAAAGGTGCTCTTATACCTATTTTACAGGATGTACAGAATGCTTATGGATATATTTCCAATGCATCAATTGAGGAAATTGCAAAATGTACGGAATATGCAGAAAGTGATATTTTCGGAGTAACAACATTTTATGCTCAATTTAAAGATGAAAAACCCGGGGAGCATAATATAAAAGTATGTCAGGGAACAGCATGTCATGTTATTGGTGCTGATACTGTTTTGGATGTTATTTTGCAGGAATTAAAAATGAAAGATTATGGTAATACCCCTGATGGTAAATTTACAATTGAAGAAGTTGCCTGTTTGGGCTGTTGCTCGCTTGCACCGGTTATTATGATTGATGGAGAGGTTTTCGGAAAATTAACTCCTGATAAAATCAGGAAAATTTTAAAAGCATATTAAGCGGAGGACACAATGAGTAAATACAGAATTACAGTAGGCATGGGCTCATGTGGAATTGCTGCAGGAGCAAGGCCTGTATTTGATAAGCTTAATGAAGTAGTTAAGAAATCAGAAATAAAAGATATTCTCCTTGAAGAAACGGGATGTGTAGGGATGTGCTACAAAGAACCACTTGTAGAGATTGAGAATATTGATACTAAGTATAAAGTACTATATGGTGAAATAAATGCAAAAAAAGCAGAAAAATTATTTAATGAGCATATTATTAATAATACTCCTATAGAGAAGTGGATTGTTAAATCAAGTGATGGCAAGGGCAGTGAAGAGAATTTTTTTAAAAAGCAATATAGAATTGTTCTTAAAAGAACAGGTATAATAAATCCTGAATCATTTGATGATTATATTAATACAGAGGGCTATGATGCCTTGAAAAAAGTTATTGCTGATATGATACCAATGGATGTTGTTAAGGAAATTAAAAATAGTGGATTAAGAGGAAGAGGCGGTGCCGGTTTTCCTACTGGACTTAAATGGGAATTTGCATTAAAAGAAAAGAGTGATATAAAGTATCTTGTATGTAATGCAGATGAGGGTGACCCCGGAGCATTTATGGATAGATCTGTACTTGAAGGCGACCCTCATAATGTTATTGAAGGAATGATTATTGCTGCTTATGCGATTGGTGCTTCAGAAGGATATGTATATTGCAGAGCAGAATATCCACTTGCATTAAAGCGTCTTGATATTGCAATAAAACAGGCAGAAGAGAATGGGTTTTTGGGAAAGAATATCCTAAATACCGATTTTTCTTTTCACTTAAAGGTTAAAGAGGGTGCAGGAGCATTTGTATGCGGAGAGGAAACAGCTCTTATGGCATCAATTGAAGGGAAAAGGGGAATGCCAAAAATAAGACCTCCATTTCCTGCTCAAAAGGGTATTTGGGGAAAGCCGACAAATATTAATAATGTGGAAACACTTGCAAATATTGCATGGATAATTAGAAATGGGTCTGACAAATATGCTGCACTTGGAACAGAAAAGAGTAAAGGCACTAAGGTATTTTCCTTATCTGGAAAAATAAATAATACAGGTCTTGTGGAAGTTCAAATGGGAATATCCCTAAGGGAAATAATTTTTGAACTTGCAGGTGGTATAATAAATAATAAAAAATTCAAAGCAGTTCAGGTGGGAGGACCATCAGGCGGTTGTATTCCAGAACAATTATTGGATACATCTGTGGATTATGATTCACTTAATGCAACAGGTGCTATTATGGGTTCGGGCGGAATGGTTATTATGGATGAGGACTCATGTATGGTTAGTGTTGCAACCTATTTTCTTAATTTTACTCAGAATGAATCATGCGGTAAATGTACATTTTGTAGAGTTGGGACAAAAAGGATGCATGAAATTCTTAAAAGAATAACTGAAGGTAAAGCAGAAGAACATGATATGGAAAAACTTGAAGAATTGGCATATATGGTGCAGGAATCATCATTATGCGGATTGGGACAAACAGCACCAAATCCTGTTCTTACAACACTTAAATATTTTAAAGATGAATATTTGGCTCATGTGAATGATAAAGAATGCCCTGCAAAGCAATGTAAGGAACTTATTGAATTCGTTATTGATGCTGATAAATGTAAAAATTGCGGGATTTGTGCAAAGAATTGTCCTGTTGATGTAATCACAGGTGATAAAAATACCCCGTATATAATTGAACAGGAAAAATGTATTAAATGCGGCAATTGTCTTAGGGTTTGTCCATTTAATGCAGTAGAGGTAAGGTAGGAGGCACTATTATGGATAAAGTTAAATTACATATAAATGGAACAGAATATTTAGTAGAAAAAAAGAAAACTGTACTTCAGGTGTGCAGGGAGAATCATATAGAGATTCCAACACTATGCTATCATGAACAATTGGAGCCCTATGGATCATGTTTTCTCTGTACTGTTGAGATTGAGGGTGGGAAAAAGAAATTTTCTCTTGCCTGTGGAACAGAGGTTTTTGAAGGAATGAAAATTAGAACCGATACAAAAGATGTTTGGAAACAGAGAAAAACAGCTCTTGAATTATTATTATCTAATCATTATGCTGATTGCAGGGGACCATGTTATAATGAATGTCCATCAAATGTTGATGTTCAGGGATATATTGCAGCAATTGCAGAAGAGGATTACAGTGAAGCAATAAAAATTATTAAACAGGATAATCCATTCCCCGCAGTATGCGGCAGGGTATGTACAAGACCATGTGAAGATGTATGTAGAAGAAATCTTATTGATTCAAAGGTGGGAATTGATTTTCTTAAAAGATATGCTTCTGATAAAGACATTGCTAATGAATTTTCATTTATTCCTGAAATTAAAGAAAAAAATGGAAATAAGATTGCGATTGTTGGAGCCGGACCATCAGGTTTATCAGCTGCATATTATTTAGCAATTGATGGTTATGATATTGATGTTTTTGAGCAATTTGAAAAAGCCGGTGGTATGCTGAGATATGGAATACCAGAATACAGATTGCCGAATGATGTACTTGATATTGAAATAAAGCAGATAACAGATATTGGACCAAAGATTCATTATGATCAAACACTTGGAAAGGATTTTTCTCTTGATGAATTAAAGGAAAAGGGATATAAAGCAATTTTTATTGCATTAGGCGCACATGAATGTCAGTATATGGGCATTGAGGGAGAAAAGGCAAAGGGTGTTTTGGGTGGAATTGAATTTCTTCATGATGTTGCTGCAAGTAAAAACCCAGAAATTGGAAAAGATGTTATTGTAGTTGGCGGAGGAAATACAGCAGTAGATGCTGCCAGAATTTCAAGACGACTTGGAGCTAATGTGACAATGGTTTACAGAAGAACTGTAAAGGAAATGCCGGCACATGAAGCAGAAATTGAAGATGCATTAGAAGAGGGTATCAAAATTGAGTTTTTAACAAATCCTTTGAAAGTGGTAACAGATGAGGAAAATAAAGTTATTGGAATTGAATGTGTGAAAATGGAACTTGGAGAGCCGGATGCAAGTGGTAGAAGAAGACCTGTGGCTAAGCAAGGCAGTGAATTCAAGATAAATGCTTCTGCTGTTATATTTGCAATTGGTCAAAAATCGGATATAAAATGTATAACTGAAAAAGATGGTGATGTAAATAAAGACCTGAAATTTACAGCATGGAAAACAGTAGAAACCAATGAAAAAACATTTATGACAGATGCTGAGGGTGTATTTGCAGGCGGTGATTTGAGAAGAGGTGCAGATACAGTTATTGGTGGTATTGCTGATGGTAAAAAGGCAGCATGGGTAATTGATAAATATGTGAAGAACAATGAAATCCTTCCATATCCTGAAGAGTTTTTTTCAAAGAAAGATAATCTTGAAAAACAGATTAAGGAGAATTATAAGCATTTCCCCAAAATTGATAAAAGTGAAATGCCTAAATTAAATGCAGAAGAGAGAATCTCCAATTTTAATGAAGTTGAATTGGGATTAACTGATGAGGATGCTAAAAAGGAAACTGAAAGATGTTTGGAATGTGGATGCAAAGAAGTATTTAATTGTGAATTAAAAGATAATTCAACCGATTATAATATTTACCAGAAACATTTTCTTGGTGAATTCAAGGACTTGGCTATTGATGAGAGACATCCATATATAACGCTTGATCCAAATAAATGTATAACCTGTGCAAGATGTGCAAGAATATGTAAGGAGGTTATGGGATTATCAGTATTAGGTCTTGTGAATAGGGGTTATAAAACAATTGTTGCACCGCCAATGGGGAAATCATTACAGGAAACATCATGTATATCCTGTGGTTTATGTGCAGATGCTTGTCCCACCGGAGCAATAACAATTAAACCAAATACATTTAAACCCGGACCTTTTAATATTGAATCAAAAGAAACAATATGTTCATTCTGTTCATTTGGATGTGAACTTGAAGTGAAGAAAATTGGTAATAAGATTATTTCTGTTAAAGGTAATAAAAAGTCTGCAGTAAATCAATATGGAAATATATGCAAATTGGGTAGATTGGGTTTTATTGATCAATCCATATTAATGCGTGAAAAAATGGATATTGAAACAATGAAAATAAATGCAAAAGAAATTGCGGATTTCATTAAACAATTTAAGCCGGAGATTTTCGTAGGTGAAAGTGTGTCACTTGAAGAAATTATGATGCTAAAGGAAATTGCAAAGGCAGCAAAAACTGGAATATCCAAGGTTAGAAGGAAATCCGTATTGAAAACCGATATCAGATATAGAAACCTTTATTTGTTTGATGTAATTGTTCTTGCTGAGATCAATCCATTTCTTGATATACCTATGATTATGCCTGAAATAATGAAAGCAAAGAAAAAAGGTGCTGAACTTATATATATTGGTAAGAAGGATTCCGATATTAACAGGATTGCAGATGTGTCTGTAGATTCGGATAATATTGAAAAATCACTTTCAGAACTTGATGTTTCAGGAAAAATTGCAATTATTACAACCTTTAAAAGTATTGATAATGATACAGATAAGATTATTGAAAAATTTGCAGAGAAAAATTTTGCTAAGATATTATTCTTTGGTGAATCGGCTAATTCCGCAGGTGTCTGCTTATCTGATTTGAAGTATAATGACTTCAGGGATTTTAATAAATCAATATTATATGGAAATGGACCAAGTGGCTTTAATGCTAAGGATTTTTATTATTTTGATTTTGAGAATAATATTGAATCAGGAACATTTATAAGAACAAATTCACCATATGCAAATGAAGGACATTATGTAAATGCCGAAGGCAAGGTAATGAAAAGGCATAGGGTAATCACTGATCTTCCATATACAAATATTGAAATGTTGCTTGAAATATTTAGATTGATTGTGTGAGACTACATGCTCAAGGAGCATGTAAGGAAAAGAAAGAAAGAAAGAAACATAAAGATAATGATTCTTCGAATTAGGGCAAGCACAGGGGCATTGCCCCTACAAAGACAAATATATTCTTCGAATTAGGGCAAGCACAGGCGGGCTGTCCGAGAAACTGATAAACAA
>CBDUZN010000095.1:0-8114 GCA_965371715.1 uncultured bacterium
CCCACACCAGGGGGATAAAGTCCCATTAAAAAGACCCTGATATTTCTTGAAAAACAATGTGTAATTAATGCCTTGCCCATTGGATGTAATTCTGCCATTGTTGAAGGATCATAATCCACACTAATAAGCATTACACCATTTTCAGGAATGGAATCATTAACATAATTATAAATATTTGCAACTGGCGGAGTTGTTTTCATTGGACAGCCAATAGGAAATAGAAATGGAAAAATCACTGTAATTGCAAGAATAAGATAAAGCCATCTTTTATCAATATGGTCAAGATAATTAATAATTTTCATCATTTGCCACCTCCTAAATATCGTCTTTCAATACCAAGAATGATCTTTAGTGATGTTGCAATAATACCCAATTGAACCCCTATTAATATACCTCTTTGAGCAGCCATATTGGGATAATTTAATATCCATTCAACAATTTCTGGCATATTCTTATAAAAGAATTGTCCAATAGGCACCCTGCCTATTGTTACAATACTTGCAGTTATTAGAAGCATTGTTGCATCAAAGCTCCGTGCTCTAAATGCTCTAAAGGCAGCTGATGCCATGAAAAATGCAAGAAGAGAGAAAATCGTTGCCTGCATTGGTGCCTGTAAGTATATATATAAAAACATTAATGGAGTATCAGACCCCGGTTGAACATTTGGAAATACCTTCATTAATAGATTTGTTGGAGCATAGGCACCGCCAAGTACACCGACAAATGTTGTGATCCCAAGTGCAGATAATACAATAATTGATGATTGCCAATCAATTGTCCTTCTTCTTATTTTTGTCATATGCATTTGTATTGTTGACTGCACAGCTATGAGTAATGTGAAAGCAGCTACAATCATTAACCAGTCTAATATAGTAGTATATACATTCTTGGAAAATGGATGAGGTATAAAAAACTGTATGATCATCAAAGTTCCCATGAACATTGCCACTAATAATGGTAATTGTCGTTTTAGAAACATATGTTCTCCTATGTATTAAATACAAATCTAATTACATTCATTATGCCATCAAAAAATCCAATATTAGCATCTGTAAATAGATTTATTATTCCATTTGTTAAAAATACAATTGAAAATAAAAGCATAAAACATATTATTATTGCTTTCATATAATCCTGTGCCTTAATACTGCCCATAAGTACAGGTTCATTGGAAAGGTATGCACTTGCTGCATATAATTCCTCTCCTATTAGGGTATAATCACATGATGTTATAAAGAATGGCAATTGGGTAACGGCATCGGTACCTGCTATTTGTATTGCACCTGTTGTATTACCCGTTTCTGCAAGAAGAAGTGATTCTGCCCAAAACATTCCCAAAAATAGGTTAGTAGCCGGTTTTTCTCTTACCATTATGCCATTAACTGCTGCAGCAAAACCAAATTGGCTATCTGTCAGGAAAAATACATCATTATCGTCATAATTATCTGGCTTTCCTGCTTCAGCAAATGCTTCCTTTACAATCTCCTTTGCAACTGTCATTACTATTGCATCCCTATTAGGAACAATAATTCTTGATTCATATTCTGCAACCTTTTTGGCAACAGGTCCCAAAATATTTAATGATGCAATTGTTGCAATATCAGACATTGATGAAAGTCCCGGCACATAGAGAATGGGTTTACCCATTTCCGTTGCTCTTCCCACTGCCTCATCAAGGGCATCAATACCTGCAAGTCGTCTGAGAAATAATTTTTTCCCCTTTCTTACAGTATGTACAAGCAGTACAATCATTAATGTATATACAATAATCATTAATAAAAGAATGATCTTATCCTTTTTAAACCAATTTGGTATTGTAGTAATTTCATCAGTATATGTTTTTACAGATGAAAATTGTAAGTCCAAATTAACAGCAACAATATAATATTTATAGACAATATCACGATATAACCCCTGATCGGTGAATTCTGTTTCATCAGTAATGAGTTCCTTAATACATCTCTCTTTTCCTGTTTCTACATTTATACGGTACAATGAGTATGTACCTTCAAATTCCTCTACATCCTTACTCTTCTTCCATCTTATTAACAAGGCTGTTCCATCATCATTAGGAGCATCCTTGACCTCAATACTTTCTATACCACAATAATTGAATTCACCAATAATTAAATCAGATGAATCAGCAATTACCGGTATTAGAGTATTGTCAGTTTCTGCAAAGACAACAGACATTGTAATAAGAAACAAAAATAAGGTAATAAGCATCTTTTTCATACACACTCCTTATTCCTCAATTAATTCTACATTTGCTCTTGGCAATATTATTTTTCTTCCATCCGGAAATTCAACTTCAAGTACCCTAACCATTGCTAATGTTTCAATCTTCTGAAGTGGAGATGGTAAAGCAGACACCTTACCAATACTTCCAAATTCCGGCTCTCTTATAATTCTTACAACTGATCCTATTCCCATTCCTTCATGCTCTTCTTCAGATACCATGCTGTCTCCGCTACTTTGAATTTCATCATCATGGGTAACAATCAGTTCAGGTCTCAAAACTCCTGCTCTTATTTGAGTTGCTCCATTAATTGAGGCAATTTTTCCTTCATTATTCTTTAATATTTCTAATGTCTTTTTTGCCATTGCCATTTCCCCAAATCCCTCTGTAATAATTAGTGTAATACCCTTTTCTTCATTACCTGTTATTGCTACACCAATTTCTTCATTGAGAAAATCCTTTAGGTCTTTATCATCAATACCGCCTACAATCACTCCAATAACACCCTTTTCTACACATTTATTGAGTACATCAGCAGTTATTATTGAGCCGCCAACAATGATTTTCCCTTTAAGTTCATCAATTATATCCTCATTTGTCATTATATAATCAGGTGCTTTTGCAACAATCTTAATAATACCTTTTGTTTCTCCGCCTATGCCGAAAATCCCCTGAATAAATGTAGCAGGACTTTCAACAATTATACCTTCATTCTCAATAACCTCAACGCATCTGCCATTAATATAACCATCTACCTCAACTGGTAATGGTGGTTTTCTTAATGTCATCATTCCGGTTACTTCAGATAATGCCTCAATTGTTCCATCAATTGGGGACTTTATCTGTGTTTTGAATAAACCGAAAAAGCCCTTTGATTCTGCAATTATATCATCTTTCTTAACCTCTTTTCCTATTTCAATTTTTAGATAATCAAAAACCTCTTTTCCACTAATTCCAAGTTTACCTGCAAAATTCAGTCTTTCAACATCCCCTGGTAATTCAGTTCTTGCAACAATATCATTTGCTTTAATCAAATCACCTTTCTTTGCGCTAACCACTCCTTTTAATGGGAGACGCCTTTCTTTTCTTACTATTGTATTTTCAGTAACTTTAAGTCCCGGTGTATATGAATGTGCCATTTATGCCTCCATTAATTTTCTGGGTAAAGGTTCAAGCATTTATACCATTTTTTTAGATTGGCTATTCTTTCACTATCATTCTCAGATAAACTGAATGGTCTTCTGCCTCTTGTATCAACAATAACTCCTACAAGTCCACCTTCAAGTTCCTTTTTCATTTCCTTGCCTTTACCATTTCCAATATCAAGATTTTTTGCCGGTTTTAGTATTGCTCTTACTCTTTCACTACTCTTAATATCATCTAAAAATCCTATATCACCATAATTAAATGTATATACCTTTTCACCAATGGTTATTTTTAATGCTTCCTGTCCGAGTTTTCCTTTGCCCATAGGAGCAATACACATTCCTAATTTTAATAGACAATCCTTTGAAAAGACCTCTGCTGCTGCTGAATCATGAACAGTAGAAAGGACTCCAAGCTGAGGCATCATAAATATGGAATCAACAGCCAACATTGTTATTCCTTCAGGTAAAAATGCATCAATTGCCATCATTGCCGCCTGTACTCTTCTTGGAGCATGGGACAAAACTCCTCCTGAGCCTACAATAAGATTCAATGTTTCCATATTAACAAGTGTTTCTCCTGAGGCTGTCTGCTCAAATGCATCGGATATTGTTCTTTCCGTCTGCACACCCATAAGTCCAACTGCCATTGCTTTATGATGTTCAAGAGCAAGACGCAATGCTTCCCTTGCAATTGCCTGTTCAATCTGTAATTCTTCAAGTGTTGAAGGTATTGTTGTTGGTCTTATCATCTTATTTCTTATTCTATTTCTTAAATCCTTTTCATTTGTTTCAAATGGAACCCATCTTGTAATGTTTTTCAGTCCTGTTGCCTTAACAACATTGGATACAGAATAGCTCATTCCAAGATTTGCCGATACCGTTCTGTTAAATGCATTTTGAAATACTGAAAATATATCTGTTGTTGCTCCGCCAATATCAACACCAAGTACTTCAATATTATCTCTTTTCGCAATTGTTTCAATCAATAATCCCACAGCACCAGGTGTTGGCATTATGGCTACATCGGTCATATCCATTAGTTTTTTATATCCAGGTGCCTGTGCCATTACATGTTCCATAAATAGATCATGTATCTTATCCCTTGCTGGTAACAGATTCTCGGATTCTAATGTTGGTCTAAGATTATCTACAATATATAAATCCGTTTTATCATCAAGTGATTCTTTCACATTTTCTCTTGCTTCTTTATTCCCTGCATAAATAACAGGTAAATTATAGGTTGAACCAAATCTTGGTTTAGGGTCCGCTGCCTCAATGATTTCTGCAAGCTGAACAACATGCTTTTTGGTTCCGCCATCCGTGCCACCGGAAAGAAGTACCATATCCGGTCTAAGTGTTCTTATGCGTTTAATTCTTTCATGATCCATTCTCTTATCATTTGATGCAATTACATCCATCACAATAGCACCCGCTCCAAGTGCTGCCCTTGCAGCAGATTCCGCACTCATTCTATCAACAACACCTGCAACCATCATCTGAAGTCCACCGCCTGCAGATGATGTTGAAATATAAATATCAACTCCATCCTTATCAGTATTGTTTTCACGCTTTAATATTTTATCCCCATCAAGTATTATAACTTCTGAAAGTTCTTCAACTTCCTTTATTGCATTAAGTACACCCTTTGTTACATCCTCATAAGGTGCCTCAACTGTTGTTGGTGCCTCTCCTCTAACTATCAGACGATATTCGCCTTCTCGTTTTTCAATAAGAATGGCTTTAGTAGTAGTACTGCCGCAATCCGTTGCAATAATGCGCAGAATATTATCCTTATCTTTCATTAATCCTCCTGTTATTTATCCTTCTTCTTTTTCTTATCTTTTTTCTCTTTTTCTATGCGTTTTTCTTCTTTCCTTATCAATTGATCTTCATCATCTATTCTTTCAATTGCTGTTAATATTCTTTCAATGGAACCGCGTTCCTCAAGTATTAAAGCAATTTCTCTATACTGTGTAACATTGAATATGGCAAGTACAACTGGTTCCAAGAAAATCATTAATTGCGAACCCAAATAATTCATTGGTTTTACTGATTCAAGAAACATAATAATAGGTGCAGAAAGCCGCCTTTTAACAATACCATTTGCTAATTTATTTATAATTTCATCTTTTCTTTCTTCGCTAATCTCTTCCGGACTAACAGGTCCTACACTTTCAAACATTGATTTGCCTTATAATAATTAGTGTTAAATTCTTTTAATGCCTTTATATCATTCAATCTGGAAACAGGAGTATTTGTAGGTGCATTTAAAAGCAGTTCCGGATTGTTTTGTGCTTCTTCAAATATTTTCTTCATAATATCAATAAATAGATCAAGTGAATTAATTGATTCTGTTTCAGTTGGTTCAATCATTAATGCTTCATTTACAATAAGTGGAAAATAAACAGTAGGTGCATGTATGCCATAATCAAGAAGTCGTTTTGCAATATCAAGTGTTTTCACTTTGAATTCCTTTTTCATATTGGAACCATTTATTACAAATTCATGAAGTGTTGGTGTATCATACTGAATATTATAAATTTTCTCTAATTTACTTCTAAGATAATTTGCATTAATAATTGCATTCTCAGTTACTTCCGCTAATCCATTTCCTCCCATTACCTTAATATATGCCCATGCCCTTATCATAATATTAACATTTCCGAAAAACATATGCAATGCACCAATTGTCTGTTCATTATGTCCAAAACTATAATTATCATTGTTTTTTTCTACAAAAAAGGATGGTAAAAATTTAGCTAATTTATCATTAACTGCTACCCCCCCATTGCCTGGACCACCTCCACCATGTGGAGTTGCAAATGTTTTATGTAGATTAAAATGCATAATATCACATCCAATTTCTCCTGGCTTCACAATACCCATTAATGCATTGAAATTTGCTCCATCCATATAAATAAGAGCATCAACGCTATGAATAATATCTGCGATTTCTTTTATTTTACTTTCAAATATACCCAGTGTATTAGGATTTGTTATCATTATTCCCGCTGTTTCTTCATTAACCTTTGATTTCAGATCATCAATATCAATCTCACCATTTTCATCGGATTTAACATTGATTGTTTGAAAGCCTGAAAGGATACATGATGCAGGGTTTGTGCCATGCGCACTATCGGGAATAAGAATATATTTTTTATTGCTTAGATTTTTTGATTTATGATATGCCCTTATAAGCATCATTCCGGCAAATTCTGAATGCGCTCCTGCAACAGGCATAAGCGATACTGTGCTGAAACCGGAAATATCTGCTAATTGTTCCTGTAATTCATAAATAATTTTTAATATACCCTGCACATCTTCTTCATCCTGATAAGGATGTAATTCGGTAAATCCCTCAAAGGAAGCAATATCTTCATTAATTACAGGATTATATTTCATTGTACAGGAACCCAAGGGATAGAATCCTTTCAAAATATGATGATTTTTTATTGATAAATTGACAAAATGTCTCAAAACATCAATCTCGGAAACTGTTGGTAGGTCAGGCATTGAATCCCTTAGAAATTTTTTATTAATAAGGTTGTCTTCATCAATACCGTAATTATTTTCAGGCAATGATATATGATTTTCAATTGAATTAGACAACTCAAATATCAGTTTATCATACAATCAGCTCTCCTATATTTTTAATAAATTATATTATCTTATAATATAATATAAGTCAAGTTGAAAATAGAATTTGCCTTCTTAAATGTCATTGCAAATCCACCTACGGATGTGGCAATAATTATTCCTGCGATTTACTCGGAATAACCTTACCTGCATTTATTCTCTTTTCCTTTCTGTCATACTCGTGCAAACGGGTATCCATCTTTTCCACTTCCTACCCTGATTTCTGCCGTAGGGGCACATCGTGATGTGCCTTCTTTCTGCCTCTCCTGATCCGAAATTGTCATTCCCGTGAAAACGGGTCACAGATTCGCTGAGGTGAAAATCCAGTATTTCCTTCCCCCAAACAATTACTATAATCTTCCACTTGTTTTATTATTTATCATTTTATTTATACAGTTAAATTCTTATTTCTTTAAATGTATAAAGTATATCCTTCCAATAGAACACCCTATCATTAAAGCAACAATACCCCAAACATAATCTTGGTTGAATATATAGCAGAGAACCATAACTATTAATGCTAAAACTAATCCTGAAATTAATGCTAAATTACGCTTTTTAATCGGAATTTTAGGTATTTTAAATACCTTTTTTTCTATTATACTTAATATACTCAATAATACGATTAAAGATATAACAATAATGACTCGTGTAATAGGATCCATTTTGCCTCCTTATTTTAATCATAAACCTGTTAGATTAAAATCCATTTTTATAATAATAAAATTATACTTGATTCTATTATTAAGTCAAATCAAAAAAATAAACCAGAGAGAACGGAGGATGCAAATATGCAATTATATTCATAAGTATCGCTATATTCTAATATTTATAGGACTTTATTGAAAAACAATACCATTATATTTTCTATTGTTCTATATGCATCTTTCAAATTTTACCCGGGTATAAATTAAGCGAGGCAGGGTAGACATTCCACTATATACGGGCTTTTCCGCCCAAAGTGGAAAAATGAGTCTGTACCTGCCTCAATTATAATTTATCTCATTCACCGTTTCTGTCAAGTGCAAAAATCATTTTGTAGTTACCAATAAAAAATGTCCCCTCAAATTACTATAAATAAATGTCCCCTT
>CBDUZN010000096.1:0-8091 GCA_965371715.1 uncultured bacterium
TTAAATACATTTTACAACTACCAGAAAATTCAGAAAAATTTCGTTTACTTGAAAATCCAAAAATCCTTACAGAATTAGTGAAAGAGGTTATTGAGAGTATTGCTGAAATTAATGTAGATTATGTTATTGGACCAATTACAGGAGGTATGATAGTTGCCTATGAATTTGCCAGACAATTACAATGTAAATGTGCTTATTTAGAAAAGAGAGATAATGTAATGGGAATTTTTAGGGGAACTCCAATAAAATCGGAACATAAAATACTTATAGTAGATGATGTATTAACAACCGGTAAATCCGTTTTTGCATCAATTGATGCAATAAAAAAACATAATAATAATATTGAAGCGATTTGTGTACTTATTAATAGAAGTAACAATATTGAATTTGAATATCCCATGTATTCAGCAATAAAAGTTAAAGCTATTACATATAACAAGGAAAATTGTCCGCTATGCAAGGAAAATATTCCTCTAATAAGACCTGGCGGTAAAAGGTAAAGGAGGTTTTATGTCTGGACACAGTAAATGGAGTACAATAAAACATAAAAAGGGAAAGGAAGATGCTAAGAGAGGAAAGCTTTTTACCAAAGCAATAAGAGAGATTACAATGGCTGCAAGAGAAGGCGGCGGTGATATTGATGGGAATCCGCGTTTAAGACATGCTATTGATGCTGCTAAGGCAGTAAACATGCCTGCGGATAATATTGATAGAGCAATAAAAAAGGGTACAGGGGAACTTGAAGGTGTAACTTATGAGGAAATAAAGTATGAGGGTTATGGACCGGGTGGTGCAGCTGTACTTGTAGAAACAGCAACTGATAATAAGAATAGAACATCCTCGGAGATTAGACATATTTTTTCAAAGTATAATGGAAATCTTGGAGCAGTTGGTTCGGTATCATGGATATTTGAAAGAAAGGGAATTATTACTATTGATAAAAATAAATTTAATTTTGACTCAATAATGGATATTGCTATAGATAGTGGAGCAGAGGATGTTGTCTTGGAGAATGAACACATAATCATAACTTCAAAATCAAATGATATGATAGAGATAAAGAAAGTTTTTGAAGAAAGAAACATTGAAATGATTGAATCATTAATAACAAAAATCCCAAAATCAGTTGTGAAAGTAGATGAATCAAAAGCATCAACACTATTTAAATTATTGGAGAAATTAGAAGAAAATGAGGATGTGCAAGAGGTTTACTCAAATTTTGAAATACCAGATGACATTATGGAGAAACTTACTAAGTGATAATTATCGGACTTGATCCATCACTTAAACAAACAGGTTATGCTCTTATTGAGCATTCATCATTAACAATTATTAAAGCTGGGGTTATAAGCACTTCTTCCGGTGATGAATACTATGAGAGAATTAAAATAATATATGATGAGATTTTTGAATTGATTAAAAAAAACAAACCAATTCATGCAGCAATAGAAGAATCATTCTATAGCAAGAATGTTAAAACAGCAAATCAACTTGCTCAGGTGCGAATTATTCTTATATTAGCTGCAATGCAAAATGATTTAACAATATCACTTTTTTCACCAAATAGTATTAAAAAGGCAGTTACAGGAAGGGGACATGCTTCCAAAGAACAGGTTGCATACATGGTTAAGGAAATATTCAATATTGATAAAGATATTCCGGATGATGTTTCGGATGCAATCGCTGCTGCATATACATTTATATCAAGGAGTTTTAATGAATAGTCACATTAAGGGAATTATATATGCCAAATTGCCCGGAATGCTTACAATTGATAATAATGGAATGGGTTTTTCAATTCATATTTCAATGAATACATTTAATGATTTACCGGATATTGAAAGTGAGATACTTATATATACGCATATAAGTATTAAAAATGAAGAAATTAAGGTTTTTGGATTTTCTACATTAAAAGAAAAATCACTATTTAATCAATTAATACAGATTCCGAAAATTGGACCCAAAACAGCGATTTCAGTTTTTAATACATTAACACCTGAACAATTTGAAGAATCAGTTTATAGTACAAATACAAAAAGAATATCAACAGTAAAGGGAATAAGTCAAAAAACAGCGGATAGAATTGTTCTTGAACTTTCAGGTAAAATTGAATTTGCAAAAACAGGTGTGACAAATGATGCTTATGATGCCCTTATTGTGCTTGGATTCAAACCAAGGAATATTGAGAAAGCAATAAATATAGTAAATAAAGAAAAAGGTGATGACTTATCAACAGAAGAAATTATTAGAGAAGCACTTATGAGGTTAAGATGAATAATGAAATAATATCATCTGGAAAAATTAGAGGTGAAGAGAAATTTGAAGAAACACTAAGACCTTGTTTCTTAAATGAATTTGTAGGGCAAATCAAACTCAAAGAAAATCTTAATGTATTTATTGAATCAGCCAAAAAAAGAAAAGATGTACTGGACCATGTATTATTATTTGGTCCTCCGGGACTTGGGAAAACTACTCTTTCACATATTATTGCAAATGAACTTAATGTAGATATGGTTGCTACAAGTGGACCTGTCTTAGAGAGACCGGGAGATCTTGCGGGTTTACTAACAAAACTAAAAGAGGGTGATGTCTTTTTTATTGATGAAATACATCGTATTAGCCGCGTTGTTGAGGAATATTTATATTCCGCAATTGAGGATTTTAGAATAGATATTATGATTGATACCGGCCCTTCTGCAAGAACTGTTAAACTCAATCTTAAACCATTTACAATGATTGGAGCAACAACAAGAAGTGGGCTTTTAACTGCTCCAATGAGAAGCAGATTTGGTATAATGAAAAGGTTGGATTTTTATCTGGATGAGGAAATTGCAGAAATTCTAAAAAGGTCATCAAGAATTCTTGATATTGAATATGAAATGGATGGCATAAATGAAATTGCAAAACGGTCAAGAGGAACACCGCGTGTAGCAAATCGTCTATTAAAAAGAGTAAGGGATTATGCAGTTGTTAAGGGCAATGGAAAAATAGATAAAGATATTGCATTGTATTCAATGGAAGCATTAGAGGTTGACACATTAGGACTTGATGAGGTTAGTGTGAATCTTTTAAGATCCATTATTGATAAATATAATGGTGGACCTGTTGGCATATCTACACTTGCAGTATCAATTGGGGAAACAGCAGAAACCATTGAAGAGGTATATGAACCATTTTTAATATTAAAGGGACTAATAAAAAGAACACAACAGGGAAGAGTGGCGACAGATCATGCCTATGAACATCTTAAATTAAAGAAAGAGGGAGATTCCCTGTTTTAATATGTATTTGAATGATTTTGATTATGAATTACCAGAAAAATTGATTGCAAACCATCCACTTAAAAGGGGTGAATCAAGATTAATGCTGCTCAACAGAGAAAAGCATACAATTAAGCATAAAATATTTTATGATTTACCTAATAGTATTCCTTATCCAAATATTATTGTGAGGAACATTACAAAAGTAGTAAAAACAAGGATTTTTGCAAACAGGAAAACAGGTTCAAAGATTGAAATTCTTATATTAAATCCATTTATTAAAGGCAATGAATTTGAAGCATTAATAAAAAGAGGAGGTAGATTAAATTTTGGAGAGGAATTAATAATTGATAAATCAATTATTAGAATTATTAAAAGGCAGGATGAGGTATTTTTTATTTCAATCAAAACAGATATGGAAATAAATGAGTTTTTTGAAAAATATGGACATGTACCATTACCACCTTATATTAAAAGAGATGATGAGGATAGAGATAAGAACGAGTATCAAACTGTTTATTCAAAAACCAATGGTTCATCAGCAGCACCAACAGCAGGATTACATTTTTCAAATGAAATTATTAATGATATGGAAAAAAGAGGAACAGTATTTCTTGATATACTTCTTCATGTGGGATTAGGTACATTTGAACCGGTTAAGGAAGAGAATATAGAAAATCATAAAATGCATAATGAATATTTTGAGATAGATAATCAAACAGCAGATATACTTAATAATGCAAAGGAAAAAAAGATACCAATTATTGCTATTGGAACAACATGCCTGAGAGTTTTGGAAACGGTGTATAAAAACGGAGAATTTTCTTCCGGTAAAGGAATGACGGATATCTTTGTGTATCCTCCAATGAAGATAAAATCAGCGGATATGCTTATAACAAATTTCCATTTACCGAAATCAACACTTATAATGCTAATTTCTGCATTTGCAGGTAAGGAGTTTATAAAACAGGTGTATAATGAAGCTATTAGAAAAGAATACAGATTCTTTTCCTATGGCGATAGTATGCTTATAAGGTAATATATGTATAAATTAATTAAGAAGAATAGGAAAGAAAGAAGGGGACAAATAATTACAGAACATGGGATTATTGAGACACCTGCATTTCTACCTGTTGCTACTCAAGCAAGTGTCAAAGCTATGAGTATGAATACCCTAAAATCTTTGAACACACAGGCATTTATCACTAATACATATCATTTATATCTAAGACCAGGACTTGAAATTATTAATAATGCAGGCGGTATTCATAAATTTATTAATTGGGAAAGACCCATATTTACTGATTCAGGCGGGTTTCAGGTATTATCTCTTGCAAAATTAAGAAAACTTGAAAAGGATGGAGTATTATTTCAATCCCATATTGATGGTTCATATCATAAATTTACCCCGGAAAATAATGTTGATATGCAGAGACAGCTTGGTTCTGACATAATGATGGTTCTAGATGAATGTACCGAATATCCTACAACAGAGAAATATGCAAGGACTGCAATGGAAAGAACACTTGACTGGGCATATAAAGCAAGACAGCATTTCCTTAAAACAAGAGAACTTTACGGATACAGGCAATATCAGTTTGGAATTATTCAGGGTTCCGTTTATCCTTCTCTAAGAAGGGAATGTGCAGAACGATTAGTGGAAATGGATTTTGATGGTTATGCAATGGGTGGTATTGCCATTGGAGAAACAGAAGAAAATATTAGAGATATTATTGCAATGTGTGATGAAATAATGCCGGAAGATAAACCAAGATATCTTATGGGAGTTGGGAAACTTGATGATATTGAATTTGCAGTAAAGCAGGGCTTTGATATTTTTGATTGTGTTATTCCAACAAGAAATGCACGAAATGGTACACTATTTACGGATAGTGAAAAAATACTTATTAGAAATGCTCAATATAAGAATGATTTTAAGGCAGTTGATAAAGATTGTGATTGCACATTATGCAGGAATTATTCAAGAGCATATCTACATCATTTATTCAGGGCAAATGAGATTGCAGGTATGATGCTTGCTACCGAACACAATATTAATTATTATATGAAATTTATGGAGAAGATAAGAAAAAAGATTCAACATAAAACATACTAATAGTCAGTGAAAATGCTACTCTTAGATGGGGACGGAGTTTGGAATTTTGGATTTTTTTAAGAGTAGTTTTTAAGTGCCATTATTTATTGACTTATATAGTGCTAAATAAAAAATCCAAAATTCCAAACCCCGTCCCCGCTGAAGGAAGAGTAAAAAACGATAAATGCTTCTTGACAATTCCATTAAATTCTGCTAAATTCCTATAAAAGGAGTGTATGTTGAATAAAAACAATAAGGAAATATTAACATTAAAAGATGTAATGGAATTATTATCTTTAAGTGATAAAACAATATATAAAATGATAAAAGAAAATTCAATACCATATAAAAGGATTGGAAAGCAGTACAGATTTAATAAACAGGATTTAATAAATTGGTTTAATACAAAAAATAATGAAAAAGAAAATATTTTGGATAAAATTAAAAAAATGCCTGATACATATGAAAAACGACTACTCTTTGTAGCATATCTTACAAAAACACTTGAAAAACATAAAATAAAACCAATAATTGTAGGTGGTAATGCGGTGGAATTTTATACAAGTGGTGGATATGCAACAGCTGATATTGATATAATTATTAATAATGAGAAAATTGCAGATAAAATATTAAATAGATTGGGCTTTATGAAAACAGGAAAGGATTATTATTCAAAGGAATATGATATAGCCATTGAATTTCCTTCAGGTGAATTGGCTGGTGACTATGAGAAGCTCAGTAAAGTTGAAATCAATGGTTTATATGTTTATATCATTGGTATTGAGGATATTATTCAGGATCGCCTAAATGCATATTTTCACTGGAAATCAACCGATGATTATCAGTGGGCAAGACAAATGGCTATTATAAATTATGAAATGATAGACTGGAAGTATTTAAAGAAAAGAAGTAATGAAGAACAAACAATAAAAGCATTTAAACAACTGAAAAAAGAAATAGAGAAATATATAAATGAGAATCATTAACTTTGAATCATATAATAAAAGAATTAAGAAGGAAAGAGTGAGTTTTAAGCATAAATGTTCAAGAAGGGAAAGAAAACAGTCACATTGGGATTTGCTTTTAAAAAAGAATATAAATAGATTCAAAAAAGATGTAACATATATAGGAAACCGAACATTTAGAATGTAACAATCATTCAATGGGAGTAAAACCAATGAAAAGATATTTCACTTATCCTCTAAAGGATTTTGGATTTGTTAATCTATTGTTTTTGTTTGGAATATTGTTTGTTCTTTTTTGTTTAATGATAGTAATTGAAAAGATATCACCATATGCTGGTGCTTATTTATCCTTACCCATATATTTAATTGTTTTTTCTTTACTAATTTATTCATTGGATTATTTGAATCAAATAGCTCAGAATATATTGATTTCTGATGATTATAAAGCACCACAATGGAGAATAGACGACATTCATTTTGTTGTGATAATAAGAAAATCATTAATAATTGTTATTAGTATTCTCGAAGTTTTTGCAATAATCGGATTATATTATTTAATTACAAAAACAATAGGAATCAATATAAATCATTTAGTGATTAAATGGTTAATAAGTATTCTTTTCTTTGAATTCTATATTTTTAATTTTATTTGCTATAATATATTCAATACATTCAACCTTTTTCGATTTTTTACATTACCTGATAAATTATTAATATTAAAAATAATTATTATAAATCTCATTTTTGGTATATTTACTTTAATAATTCCCAATTATCTATTTTCAAATATTTTCACTAGAGCAATAATTATTACACTAATTTTTTATTTTTTACAAACATATGTATTCTATATGGTAATTTCTATTAAACAGATGTATGAAGAGAATTAAATAATCTTCATTAATGCGATTTGGGAACATTTTTCAACAATATCAATATAATCAAATGCAGTGAATAGATCCTTTGCACCGGCAATAGCACCATGCTTTTTCCAAATAACAAGTGGATATGTTTTGAATTTATCAGCGGTTTTTTCAGCTAATTCATCACTTCCAGGAGTAATCACACCAATCATTCCAATACCATTTTTAAATACCAAATCAAATTCAGTATGGCTATCAATTAATGATTTATTAAAATTTTTCTTGGAGTCAAATATATCCGAAGCAGCGGTTAAATAAGGTGGATGTGTATGAATCAATGCCCCTATTTCAGTATTAGCAATATATGAAGCAATATGTGCTTTTAATTCACTTGATGGCATTTTTCCATTCATATTGAATATTGTACCATTATCAATAAACAGAACAGACAAATAATCTTCAACATTATCTTTGATCTGATGCATTCTACTGCCTGCTGTTGTTATAATGATTAAATCATTATTCAGAGGATCAACATCAATATCAAGATTTATTTCCGTAGGATTGATATCCTGTAAGCAATAATCTTTAAGAATGTGTTTTGCATCTTTTGATATACATATAGAAAAATTGCCACCAAAACCTTCTGAGTAATTTTTCTCATATAATAGTGTGGCAATCTTTGAAAAATCGCTAATTATTTTTTTCCTTTCCATACTATTATTATAAATAGTATACAGATATAATCAATAGACAAGTAGTTGCAGGGACGCTGGTCAATTTCGTCAACTTCTTCCAATATTATTAACAATTTCAATTTGACAATAAATATAGTGAATAAAAGTATATATCTTTCTATTCAATATCTATTACAGCAATTAGCATTACAATATTATTATCATTAC
>CBDUZN010000097.1:0-7918 GCA_965371715.1 uncultured bacterium
CTTGTTGCATTAAAGCATTCCCTTTCATGAGCCATGCGTTTTCATGTTTCGGATTTACTTCTATTACCTTATCATAACATTCTATTGCTTCATTATATTTGCCTTGTTGCATTAAAGCATTCCCTTTCATGAGCCATGCGTTTTCATGTTTCGGATTAATTTCTATTACTTTGTTATAACATTCTATTGACTTATTAAGTTTACCTTGTTTTCCCAGTGCAAATCCCTTGTTATTCCATGCTTTTTCGCATATTGGATTAATTTCTATTGCTTTATTATAGCATTTTATTGCTTCATTATATTTGCCTTGTTCTCTCATTATAAGCCCTTTGCTATTCCATACTCTTTCATATTCAGGATTAATTGCTATTACCATATTATAACATTCTATTGCTTCAACAAATTTATTTTGTTCTCCTAAAGCAAATCCTTTATTTCTCCATGCTTCTTCATATTTTGGATCGATTTTCACTGCTTTATTAAAACATTCTATTGATTCATCTAATTTACCTTGTTCTCTCATTATAAGCCCTTTATTATTCCATGCATATTTATATTTTGGATCAATTTCAATTGCTTTATTATAACATTCTATTGCTTTATCAAATTTGCCTTGTTTTGCTGAAGCAAATCCTTTATTATATCATGCGGTTTCATTTTCTATGTTCAATTCTATAATCTTGTTATAACAATCTATTGCCTCATTATATTTTCCTTGGTGCTCTAAAATAAGTCCTTTGAATTCCCATGAGAATTCATTTTCTGGGTTCATTGCTATTGCCTTATTAAAATAATCTATTGCCTTGATAGGTTTGCCTTGTTATATTAAAGTAAGTCCTTTCAATCCCCATGCTTTTTCGTTTTCTGGATTTATTGTTATTGCCTTATTAAAATATTTTATTGCTTGATTAAGTTTATATTGTCTTGCTAAAGCAACTCCTTTGTCAATCCATGCTTGTTCAGATTCTGGGTTAATTTTTGTTGTCTTATCAATTTTGCCATTCTCTTTTAAAGTATTTTTTTTATTATTGCATGCTCCTTCATGTCTCGGATTGATTTCTATTGTCTTATCATGTTTATCTTGTTTCTGTAGGGTAATATCTTTACTGATTAATATTGATTCATTTTCAGGATTAATTTCTATTGCTTTATTAAAACATTCAATTGCTTGATCAAGTTTACCTTGTTCTCCTAAAGCAAGTCCCTTATTGCTCCATGCTTCTTCATATCTCGGATTAATTTCTATTGCCTTATTATAACATTTAATTGATTTTTCAATATTACCTTGTTGTCCTAATGAAACACCTTTATTATTCCATGTTGCTTCATTTTCAGAATTAATTTCTATTGCTTTATTAAAACATTCTATTGCCTCGTCAAGTTTACCTTGTTCTCCTAAAGCAAGCCCTTTATTATTCCATGCTTTTTCATATCTTAGATTTATTTCTATTGATTTATTATAACATTCTATTGCCTTATCAATATTACCTTGTTGCATTAAAACAGCTCCTTTATTATTCCATGTTAATTCATTTTCAGAATTAATTTCTATTGCTTTATTATAGCATTCTATTGCTTCAACATATTTGCTTTGTTGTAATAAAGCAATTCCTTTATTGTTCCATGCTTCTTCATATTTTGGATCGATTTTCACTGCTTTATTATAACATTCTATCGCTTCATTATATTTGCCTTGTTCTCCTAAAACTAATCCTTTATTATTCCATGCATTTTCATGTTTCGGATTTATTTCTATTACTTTGTTATAACATTCTATTGCCTTATTAAGTTTACCTTGCTTTCCTAATGCAAACCCCTTGTTATTCCATGCATTATCATTTCTCGGGTTAATCTCTATTGATTTATTATAACATTCTATTGCTTTATCAAGCTTGTTCTGCTCTCCCAAAGCAAGCCCTTTATTGTACCATGCGTATTCAGATTTCGGGTTGATTGCTATTGCTTTATTAAAACATTTTATCGTCTCATTATATTTGCCTTGTTGCATTAAAGCAATCCCTTTATTACCCCATATTCCTTCATTTCTTGTGTTGATTTCTATTGCTTTATCATAACACTCTATTGCTTCATCAAATTTGCTCTGTTCTTCTAATATAGCCCCTTTATTGCTCCATGCTTCCAAATATTTTGGATATATTTCTATTGATTTATTATAACATTCTATTGCCTGATTAAGTTTGTCTTGTTTTCCTAAGGCAAATCCTTTATTATAATATGCAGTTTCATTTTCTGGATTTATTTCTATTACTTTATTATAACATTCAATTTCTTTATCAAGATTACCTTGTTCTCCTAATGCAACCCCTTTACTGTACCACGCGTTTTCATTTTCTGGATTTATTTCTATTGCTTTATTGTAACATTCTATTGCCTGATTAAGTTTATCTTGTTTTGCTAAAGCAATCCCTTTGTTTAACCATGCAACTTCATTTTTTGGATTAATTGCTATTGCTTTATTATAGCATTCAATCGCCTCATTATATTTGCCTTGTTGTATTAAAACAATTCCATCATTGTTCCATATTTGTTCAGATTCTGGATTAATCTCTGTTGTTTTATCAATTTTTTTTTGTTGTAATAAAGTAGTCCCTCTATTGCTCCATGTACTTTCGTCTTCTTTATTACTTTCCATTACCTTGATAAAACATTCTGTTGCTTTATCAAACTTGCCTTGTTTCATTAAATCAAGTCCTTTCATCTTCAATATTATATCATCTTTTGAGTTGTTTTCTATTGTCTTGTTAAAACATTCCAATGCCTTATCAAATTTACCTTGTTGTTCTAAAGATGTCCCTTTATAAGTCAATACATCTTCGTCTTCATTTTCCTTTTTCTTTTCTATAATCTTATTATAACATTTTATTGCCTCATAATATTTGCTTTGTTTTTCCAAAATAATCCCTTTCGATTCCCATGCTTCTTCATATTTTGAATCAATTTCAATTGCTTTATTAAAACATTCTATTGCTTTGTCAAATTTACCTTGTTCTCCAAATACAAGCCCTTTATTATTCCATGCATATTTATATTTTGGATCAATTTCAATTGCTTTATTATAACATTCTATTGCTTTATCAAATTTGCCTTGTTTTGCTGAAGCAAATCCTTTATTATACTATGCGTTTTCATTTTCTATGTTCAATTCTATAATCTTGTTATAACAATCTATTGCCTCGATAGGTTTGCCTTGTTGTATTAAAGTAAGCCCTTTCAATCCCCATGCTTTTTCATTTTCTGGATTTATTGTTATTGCCTTATTAAAATATTTTATTGCTTGATTAAGTTTATATTGTCTTGCTAAAGCAACTCCTTTGTCAATCCATACTTGTTCGGTTTTTGGATTAATTTCAGTTGTTTTATCAAATTTGTCCTGCATCTTTAAAGCAATATATTTGTCAATATATTTATTTGATGAAGCAAACTTATCAATTGATAATTTTCTGTAATGCATTTCATACTCTTGAAGGAAAATATGTTTCGTTAAATCATTTATATTATTGATTTCATCAATTTTTGACAGTCTCTTAAACTTTAATAAATCTACCGAAAATAATTTTTTCCAATTTGGTCTTGCGAGCAATGTCATCAGTAATATTTGTTCCTCATTTTCTTTTGGAAAGTTTTTCTTGAATTTAGTATAAGCTGACAACATTGCACTAGTAAATGACTTTACAGGAATTATTGGAGGTAAGAGTCTATATAAATTTGCTATAACAAAATAACTAACAAAAATTATTAAAATTTTGAAAAAAATATTTATATTCAGAAAAAATATAATTAATAATGATACTATAACAATTGGAATAATAAAAACAATTCTATCTAAAACAGTTCGCATTTTTCCTCCATATTCATAAATAAACACTGTCTTGATATTCATTAATCAAATATTTCCTAAATTGATCAATTTTTGTGCTCATATTTGATATTATAACATCTTGTTAGAAATAGTAAAGTATAATGTTATTAGTATAGTTACTATAAATAATATTTCCCCTAATGTAGGAGCAGGGCGTATTTTCAACCCACCACGGTGTATTCACAACCCCATCACTTTGTTTATCTCAAAAACAGTTTGGCTGGTAAGCACAAAGATATTGCTACTACATAAATGTAGCTTTTTTTCATTGTAATAATATCTAATTTTTATTTACCTTATTCAGAGGACAATTTTTGCATTCCGGATTCTTTCTGCAATACATTTTTGCGCATTTCACAATAAGTGCATGATATTCATTGAACATCGCAGAATCCATTTTCAGGTTATTATGAAATAATAATTGCGCATTATCATACTGTTTTGGGAAATCAGGAAAATGCCTTGAAAAGATTCTATATGTATAGGCATCAATAATAAACACAGGTCTATTAAATGCATAAAGAAGAATTGAATCGGCAGTTTCATTTCCAATACCCTTTATTCCAAGCAGTTCCTCTCTTAATATTCTTGTTTCGGGCAAATTGTTATTATCAAAAAGTTTTGTATCAAAATAATCTGCAATATTTTTAAGATATTTTGCTTTTTGATTAAAAAATCCTGCTGGCTTTATCAATTTACTGATTCTCTTTAAATTCTCTCTTTTGATTTTTTCAAGGCATAATAAATCATTTTCTTTGAGATTAACAATTGCCTTTTCAACATTTTTCCAATTTGTATTTTGGGTAAGAACTGCACCAATAATGATCTCATCAATACTATGTCCGGGCCACCAATGCTGCGGTCCGAAACAATCAAAGAGATAGTTGAAAATATTACTTAAATAATTACCGCAATTATTTTTATACTTCAAGATGTACTATTTTTGACTGAACTCCTTCAATTGCGTTTAATAGTTCACTTAATTTATCATTGTCATCTTCCTGACCGGACATTTCAAGTATAATAAGTCCACTCTCACTACAAATATTTTCTACTCCCTGATGAAGACCCAATCGTGTTTTTATATGGCATCCTGTTTCTGTTAATAATTTCTGCACATTGGATACCGAATCTGTTCTATTACTAATAAGAACAAGAATAATACTTTTTTTCATTGTTTTCTCCTTTTCAATATAATATTCTTTCCTGAATAATCTATAATAATACCGGCAATTATCAAAGTCAATCCGAAAACGGAATATGCTCTTATTGTTTCTTTTACAATCAATTGAATAAACACAAGGGAAAGAAATGGGATAATATATATAGTCAAAATCACACTACCTCGGTTCTTCACCCGTTTCAAAATATTAATCCACAGAATAAAAGCTACTCCCATCTCAAAAGCACCAATGTAAGCGCAAATCATAATGTTTTTCATGCTTATCATTTCCAATTTTCCAAAAACAAGCATCTGAATCAATATATATATTGTTCCAAATGCAAAATAGTAAAAAAGTTTTATATCGTAATTATCTTTGTTTCTAATATTTATTATCCAATATGATGCCCAGATAATTGAAGAACCAATAGCAAGTATATCACCCAATGGATTAGAAAAGGAGAAAGAAAGTGGATTTCCTCTTGTAGAGATTATAAATACACCAATAAATGCAATAACAATCCCAATTATAGTATAGAATGATATTTTATCTTTTAAGAAAATAAATGAAAAAATTGCCAAAACAATAGGCCAAGTGTAATTCAATGGCTGAGCTTCCTGAGCAGGTAGAATATCATATGCTTTGAATAATACATTGTAATAGATAAATGGATTAATAATACCTATACCTGCAGCTTTTATTATTTCTATTCTATTAAGACGAAGATGCTTTATTCGTTTTCTTACTAAAATAAATATAAAAATTGAAATCACAGAAAAAATTGAAGAATAGAAAAGCATATTCAAATAAGTAATTTCTATCATTGCAATTTTAAAAGCTGAAGCAACTGTTGACCATAATAATATAAGTATAGTAACAAGAAGTATTGTAATCGTATTTTTACTAAAGATTTTTGTATTTATATAATTGTGATTCATTTTTTATTCTTGTATTGAATTGTTCAGTCATTTGAAATACATCAAAATTATACAATTTTTCTTCTTTTCGCAGAGAAATCATTGCTTTGAAAAATTCTCTGAATCTTGGAAAAGTTTCCTCATTATAACAAGATTGATGAAAGATGAATGTAAAAAATCCGCCAGTTAATAATATTTCATTAAAAATATTCTTAAAAACATTTTGTTTTTTCATTTTTGCTATAAAAAAAGCACTATCCATACATATAACAGGAATTTCAGTAATATTTGTTGTAGGTATTTTATATGGTTTTGAAAATCCCTTTTTAAATCCACATCTATCGGTAAATCCAACCGATGAATCAATTAGTATCCCATTTTTTTCCATTTGTGTATAATCATCAATATTAGGTATGTGTAAATAATGGTATCTTGCTAATTCACATTTTTTTGTCTGATGATTGAATATACCTATTTCCTTTTTAATTTTTCTTCTATGTATCCCACTTTCGTAGGATAGATGTATTCCTATTTGATGATTTTCTTTCAATCTCAATGATTCGCTTCTAATCATTGTGGGACTGTATCTTCTTGCAAATTTATCTCTTTTTACTGTTAAGAAAAAAAATAGTGCTTGTAATTTTTCATTTATCAGAATTTCATTAATTTTAATTAAATTATTCCATGGATCTTGTTTATAAATTCTTTTTAATTCAAAGTACTTTTTCGTTATACCCTTTTTCAAGCCAATTATTCTCAGAATCATATAATAAATTGTTTTCATACCTGAAAAATACCTTAATCTATCCACATCAAATGATGGTAAAAAATAACCATTAAAACCATTTGGAGCATCTGAAACCAAAGTAATGTTCAAATCATTCTCCTTAGAATAAAGCTTATATGCTTTTTTAAATAGAGAAATCAAATGTTCTGTAAAGGCAAAATCAAAAATATGTTCTTTTATATAGTATAAATCTGAAAATATAATTTCATTGATTTGACTTATTATATCAAATCCCAGAATATATGCATTATTTTTCTTATATAATATATTGATGTTCTCTACTGATAAAACTGAGGATGATGAGTTCACTGCATTAATTATAAATGTATTACTTAAATATTCTATTTTATCCCTATTTGGCTTCTCTCTAATAATATTAAGATAACCTTTTTTTGCTTCATTCTCATTATTAATGTAATGTAATATAGTGTTATTACTAAATACACAAATTCCGGAATGAATAAAAAGAATCTCCGCTAAATCATTTATTCGTTCTGTATTTTCACTTGTTTTATTAATAATAAAATTCATATAAATCGTGATACTGCAAAATATTGTTTTAGCTTAGGATTAAATAATGCTTTATATTTTGCAATGCGTTTTGTGTTTGCTCCCTGGAAATCAAATATCATACCATTATAAAATCCCTGTTCAAATACATCAAGTATCAATCTGCCGGAATCTCTTCCTGTTATTAGGAATTCATATACAGTATTATTCTTTATGTCTTTTAAAAAACATACTTGTGCATTATCATTTGCAAATCCTTCAATTAATTGGCTTTCATTAAGAGCAGAAATAAATATATTGAATTCCAATTGATTCAATGGTGGTTTCCCTTTATAGGCATTACTAATGCCTGAAAACATACTTTTACAATCAGTGATCCGTTTGGTATTCATTGATTCTTTGTTTCTTATTCTTCTATCAATATGTTTCAAATTATTATCTTCTATCTTAAATAAATATGTAAATAAAATTCGCAATTTTGCTTTATCCCAAATGAATGGTCTTAAATCAGTAAGATAATAATGCTGTGGAATCAAATAGAGAATAAATGATTTTCTTAGAAATTTCATATATGAAGAAATTACTCTATCAAGATAATCCATTTCCTTTCTTTCATTTCTTGTTCTGTGAGTTTCTTTTCTTGTTCTTTTAATTCTTGGAA
>CBDUZN010000098.1:0-7874 GCA_965371715.1 uncultured bacterium
TTAACAATCTCTATACAATTTGTGCCCGATTTAGAGATTTATTAAATATTATTAATAAAATCCCTTTTTATTATCCTAATATCACTATCAATATCTTTTATCCTTATTTTGAAAATAATCTTCATAAGTATATTATATATACTACCAATTATAATTCTATTTAATGGATCATTCCTGACAATTTTATATCCATTTACAAGAATAGTATCCCTATCCAATTTTTTCAGTAAGTGATCAATATCTCTTATATCATATTGACCATCACCATCAGTATAAAAGAAATATTCCTTTTTTGCATTTCTCAGTCCATCAATAATCGTACTTCCATATCCCATATTTTTATTATGCAGAATAATCTTTAATCTCGGATTGGATTTTTCTTCTATAAGAATCGCTTCTCTGGCACCATCTGTAGAAAAATCATCAACAACAATAATCTCATAATTATCAGTATAATAGCTTATAGCATCACAGGCATTTTGAATAAGTGTAATAATTGTTCCATTGTCATTATAACATGGAAACATTATTGAAATACTAAGATTATCAATCACTATTAAATATTCTTGAGTTTCTTTGTAAGAAGAGGTACAACCTGAAACAGATCACCAACAATACAATAATCTGCTACCTGAAAAATCGGAGCATTTGGATCCTTGTTTATTGCAATAATTGTATCGGATGATTTCATTCCTGCAAGATGTTGTATAGCACCTGAAATTCCTATTGCAATATATATTTTTGCTGATACGGTTTTACCTGTTTGCCCTACTTGATGTGAGTATGGCATCCATCCTTCATCAATAACAGGTCTTGAAGCTCCAACAGCTCCACCCATCACATTAGCAAGTTCTTCAATCATTTTAAAATTCTCAGGACCCTTAAGACCTCTACCACCCGAAACAATTATATCCGCTTCAGTTAAATTAACTGTCTGCGTCTCATCTTTAACAAACTCTTTAAATATTGTTACTGCATCAATCATATTATTATTCACTTTATATATTTCAATTGTGCCTTTTCTGGTTTCATCTCTTACTGCTTCCTTAAATACTTTATGTCTCACAGTTGCCATTTGTGGTCTTGTATTAGGACATACAATTGTTGCCATAATTGTACCGCCTGCTGCAGGTCTTGTTTGAAGAAGTTTCCTATCGTTTTCATCAATTTCAAGTTCCGTACAATCAGCAGTAAGCCCTGTTCTTACCTTTACTGCAACTCTGGGAAAAAGAGATCTGCCTGTTGTAGTTGAACCAGCAAGGATAATTTCCGGTTTATATTTTTCAATAATTCCAGCCATAATATTTGAATATGATGTGGATATAAAATGTTCCAATTTATCAAAGGATGCTTTAATAACCCTGTCTGCACCTCTATATATAAGTTCATTTGCCATTTCATCAATATTATTTCCAATAATAGCAGCAATTGTTTCAACTCCCAATGTTTTTGCTAATTCTCTGCCTTTTGCAATTAATTCAAAAGTAACGGGTTCAATTTTTCCATGAGCATGCTCAGCATAAATCATTACACCTTTATATTCATTTAATTCTGTCATATATTGCTCCTATATTATCTTTTTTGATTTTAATGCTTCAATAAGCATATCAATATTCTTTTCAGGATCTTCATCGGAAAATACCATATTCTGCTTATCAATAGAAGGCGTAAATGCTTTTTTTACAAAAGTCGGAGAACCCTTAAATCCAATTCGTTCTATATCTGCTCCAATAAATTTAGCATTCCATGCTGGTATTTCTGCTTTTTTCGCCCTCATTTTACCTCTTAATGATGGTAATCGCGGCTCATTAAGCTCCTTAATACAAGTCAATGCACATGGTAATGTTGTTTCAATAACTTCATATCCATCTTCAATAGCTCTTTGAGCAGTAATATTGGTATCTGTAATTTCAACAATTTTTCTTATAAATGTTATTTGTGGAATATTTAAAAATTCAGCAACTCCTGGACCAACTTGTGCAGTATCTCCGTCAATTGCCTGCTTGCCAAACATTAGAAGGTCAAACTCGCCCATTTTTTTTATAGCAGATGCAAGTGTATATGATGTTGCCAATGTATCTGAAGCAGCAAATGCTTTATCAGTAATCAAAATAGCATTATCAACTCCCATTGACATAACTTCTCTTAATACTTTCTCTGCCGATGGAGGTCCCATTGTTAATGCTGTAACAACAGTATCAGGGTGTTCTTCTTTAATCCTTAATGATTCTTCTACTGCATAAAGATCAAATGGATTCACAATGTTTTCAACTCCATCCCTTATAATGGTTTTACTTTCAGCATCAAATTTCATTTCTGATGTATCCGGTGTTTGTTTAATGCAGACAATTATCTTCATTCAATCTCCTTTTAAATGTGTTTAATGCTTCATTTGCAGCCTTTTTCTCACATTCTTTTTTGTTATTTGCTTCCGCTTGTGCTATGAATTCATCTTTTATATATATACTGCAGGAAAAACCATTTTCAGTATTAGTTATACGAAATTCAGGAAGAATTTTATATAATCTTAATATCTTTTCCTGAAATTCATTTCTTGCAAAAAAGTATTCAGGCATTTTTCCAGTATGTTTTAATATTAAATCAAAATATATTCTTGCAGCTTTCATTCCTGAATCCAGATAAACAGCTGCTAATGTGCTTTCAATAATATCCGCTTTAATTGATTCCGGAGTTTCATTTTCAAATGACTTTCTATTAATATAGATAAAATCATTAAAGTTCAATGCATTATAAACATTAACTAATGCTTCTTTACTTACTATACTTATTTTTTGAAGTGATAACTCACCTTCACTTAATAATGAATTCTCAGAAAAAAGATATTCACTTGTTAAAAATGATAATATACTATCACCAAAAAATTCTAATCTTTGATAATAAATTTCTTCATTATATGACTTATGTGAAAAAGCCTCTGTAAATAAATCGGCATCATTTATTGTGATGCCGATATTATTAAAAAATTCTTTTATTTTATTAGTATGATTAACCATTGAATTTTGAAAAAGCTAAACACACATTATGACCGCCAAAACCAAATGAATTGGATAAGGCAAAATCAATATCCTTTTTAACTGCTTCATTTGGAACATAATTCAAATCACATTCAGGGTCTTTCTTTTCCTGATTGATTGTTGGAGGTACAATACCATTCTTAATTGCAAGAATTGTTGCTATTGCTTCAATTGCTGATGTAGCTCCCAAAAGATGTCCTGTCATAGATTTTGTTGATGATATTAACAGATTATCTGCATGATCATTAAAGGCAATTTTTATTGCTTTTGTTTCCATTTGATCATTAAGTTTTGTAGATGTTCCATGTGCATTAATATACTGTACATCTTCCATCTTTTTTTTGCTTCTTTTAACAGCTAAATCCATACATTTTGCAGCACCTTCTCCTGTTTCAACAGGAGCAGTAATATGATAAGCATCACCATTATATCCATAACCTGTAATTTCAGCAATAATATTTGCTCCTCTTTTCTTTGCATGTTCATATGATTCCAGTACAATCATACCTGCACCCTCTGCCATGATAAATCCATCTCTATCTGCATCAAATGGTCTGGATGCTTTTTCAGGGATATCATTCTTTGTTGATAATGCCTGAAGAGCAATAAAACCAGAAAAACACAGTTTTGTTATTGCCGCTTCACTACCACCGCATATCATAACATCAGCATTATCAAGTATGATTTGATTATATGCATCTGCTATTGCATGACCTGATGATGCGCATGCAGAAACAATAGAGAAATTAGGTCCCTTTAAACCATATTTAATGCTAACATAGGAACTTACAGAATTAATTATCATCATTGGAACAAAAAATGGGCTAATCCTATCACTACTCTCATTTAGAAGTACCTGATGCTGCTGTTCCCATGTAGTAGCACCACCAATACCGGTTGCTACTATTACTCCCATTCTATCAGAATTATCATTCTCTAAATCCAGTCCTGATTCTTTTATTGCTTCATCTGCAGCAACCATAGCATACTGTGCAACAATATCAGATCTCCTGATCTCTCTTCTTGTTAGAACATTTTCCGGTTTAAAATCTTTAATTTCACCGGCAATTTTGACTTTCATAGAAGATGCATCAAATTTTGTTATATAATCAATACCACTAACACCATTGATCAGACTTTTGTAATATTCATCAATATTGTTACCAATTGGTGATAATACACCTTGACCGGTAATAACTACCCTTTTCATTTTGTCTCCTTGCTATTTATTAAGAAGGGATAATCCCCTGCCTAATTATTTATTTTCCTATTTTATTTTCGACAAAATTAACTACATCTCCAACAGTTTTGAGATTTTCATACTGATCTTGAGGTATAGTAACATCAAATTCCTTTTCAATATCATTAACAATATCCATAATATCAAGAGAATCGGCTCCAAGATCCTCAATAATGTTTGCATCCATATTGATTTTACTTTCATCAATCTGCATGTTTTCTACAAGTAGTGATTTTACAAATTCAAATACTTTTGACATGAATCCTCCTTTGAAATTACATTAACATTCCGCCATCACAATTGATGACTTGTCCGGTTATATATTTAGCCATATCCGAAGCAAGAAATACACAGAGATTTGCTACATCATCTGTTTTACCCATTCGTTTTAATGGGATCATTTTTAAATATTCCTTTATCACATCTTCAGGTAATTTTTTTGTCATTTCTGTCTCTATAAATCCAGGGGCAATAGCATTTACTCTGATATTTCTTGAGCCCACTTCTTTAGCAAGTGATTTTGTGAATCCAATAATACCTGCTTTTGATGCAGCATAATTTGCTTGTCCCTTATTTCCCATTAAACCAATAACTGATGCAATATTAATTATACATCCGCTTCTCTTTTTTATCATACTTCTTATTATGTGTTTACTAACATTAAATGTACCCTTCAAATTAACTGTAATCACAGAATCCCATTCATCTTCCTTCATTCCCATAAGAAGATTATCTTTTGTGATACCTGCATTATTTATCACTATATCAATATTATTTGATTTAAGAATATCATTAACAGCATTCTCTACCTGAGAAAAATCTGCAATATTTACTTTACTAAAAAAAACCTTTGAACCATTACTTTCAATTGATGATTTTAATTCATCAAGCCCATCATCATTGATATCCCAAATATAAATATTTGATTCATATTTACTAAATGCAAGTGATATTGATTTACCAATACCTCTAACACCACCGGTAATTAATACATTTAATCCTTTACTAAGCATTATTAACCTCCATGTTAACATCTTCCATTGAATCAAGACCAATAATCTTTTTATCCGTTAATCGTTTCATCATACCGCTTAATGCCTTTTTCGGACCAATTTCATAAAATTTATCAATCTCACTTTCAATAAGAATATTCATCGTATCTGTCCATTTAACAGGACTTATTATCTGTTTCTTAAGTAATTCCTTTATCTTTTTACCATCTGTTTCAACGCTGCCTGTTACATTAAGAATAATATTAGTATTTGCATTATTAAATGTAAATTTCTCAATAAATTCAGAAAATTCATCAAAAGCATAATTCATTAATTGTGAGTGAAAAGCACCTGAAACATTAAGTTTTAGAACCCTTCTTGCTCCTTTTTCATTAAGTATCTTAATGGCATTATCTATTCCTTCCTCTTCGCCGGAAATCACCGTTTGAAGCGGACCATTATAATTAGCAATTACAATACCCTTTATATCATTTATAATTGATTCAATGTCATTTGCTTCCATTCCAATAATTGCTGCCATACTACCCCTTGTCTTTTCACCGGCAAGTGACATTAATTCACCTCTCTTTCTTACAAGAGATACAGCATCTTCAAAACTAATAACATTAGATGCTACAAGTGCACTATATTCCCCAAGTGAATGACCACAAACAATTGTTGGTTTAATGGTTTTACTTATTATTGAGTAAACACTATATGAATGCAGTAGTATTGCTACCTGAGTATTTTTAGATTCTGTTAGGCGATCATTAGGACCTTCAAACATAATATCAGCAATATTATCATTGATAATTTCAGATGTTTTATCAAATAATTTTCTTATCTCCGGATTATCATATAGGGATTTTGCCATACCAACATATTGAGAACCTTGACCGGGAAACATAAAGGCATTATTCATATTACCACCTTATCACACCAGCACCCCAAACAAATCCTGCGCCAAATGAAGCAACTAATATAAGGTCATCCTTTTCTAATAATCCATTTCTATTCATTTCATCCATTGCAATTGGTATAGAACCAGCTGATGTATTTGCTACTCTATCAATATTAATATAAACCTTTTCTACTGGAATTTTGATATATTTAGCAGTAGTTTTCATTATACGGATATTTGCCTGATGCGGGATAAAATATTTAATATCATCAATAGATACTCCTGCCATTTCAATTGCCTTATTGGCTGATTCTGTTAAAGCATTAACTGCATTTTTGTAAACTTCATTACCTTCCATTTGTATTGTATGCATTTTTTCTGCTACTGTTTTAGCAGTTGCAGGCATTCTTGAGCCACCAGCAGGTTGAACAAGGAGTTTCTCCATGTTTCCATCACCGCCTATTGTAAGAGAAATGATTCCACTTTCATCTTCAGAAGGTGCGATAATTGAGGCACCAACACCATCACCAAAAAGTACACAGGAACCACGGTCTTCCCAATTTATAATCTTTGAAAGTGTTTCACCTCCAAGAATAAGAATACATTTTGCAAAACCTGATTTAATCATTGAGTCAGCAATTGTCATTGCATATAAATAACCAGGGCAAGCAGCCGATACATCAAATGCAGGTATGCCAACAAGACCAAGTGCTTTTTGTACATAAATTGCTGTTGATGGGAATAATTTATCCGGTGTTATTGTGCCGAATATTATCATATCAATATCATTTTTATCAATACCTGAATTTTTTATAGCTCTTTCTGCTGCAATAATTCCAAGATCACTTGTTGCTTCTTCATCACTTGCTATATGTCTTTCTTTTATACCTGATCGCTTTGTAATCCATTCATCCGTTGTATCAACTATTTTTTCTAAATCAAAATTTGTTAGAACTTTTTCAGGCAAATATGAACCGGTTCCAAGAATCTTAGTTCTCATTACCACTCCTTTTTTCAATTTTCTCTTTTACATGATCAATAAAATCATGTTCAATTAATTTTTTTGCATATAATACAGAACTTGATATTGCTTTAACATTGGAATTTCCATGTCCAATTATTGATATTCCATCAACACCCAAAAGAAGTGCTCCTCCATATTCATCATAACTGAGATTTTGAAAATATTTTTTTAAGCCATTTTTTGCAAGACCCATTCCTGCTTTACTAATTATTGATGAATTAGCTACTTCTTTTAATCCCTTCATAATGAAATCCACTATTCCTTCACCAAATTTCAATATAACATTACCTACAAATCCATCACAAACAATAACATCAACCTTATCCTTAAATATATCATTACCTTCAATATTTCCATAGAAATTCAATGAATTATCATTTGAAATCATTTCAAATGTTTTCTGTGTTAATATACTGCCTTTCTTTTCTTCACTGCCAATGGATAAAAGTCCAATAACGGGATCTTTTATTCCCATAGCCGATTTCATATATTCAGATCCAATAACAGCAAATTGATACAATATTTCCGGTTTACAATCCGGAGTAGCACCAAAATCCAAAAAAAGAGGATGTCTGGCTGCTGGAAAAATTGTACCCAAGGCAGGTCGGAATATTCCTTTAATCCTGCCAAATATTTTTAGTGAAAATGCCATTACAGCACCAGTATTACCCATTGATATAAA
>CBDUZN010000099.1:0-7868 GCA_965371715.1 uncultured bacterium
CCATAAAAATGTTTGTAATTCTTAATTTCAATTGTATATGTACCTTGCATTGCATTATAATTCAAGTATACAGGTAATTTATTTTTATTAAGAAGAATACTATCAATAAATACAGATTTTCCGATGTTTTTTACTTTATATCCATTTTTTATTTCATTGATTTCACTGGTTTCTGATAGAAAAACCTTAAAATTATGTCCAATGTAAATATTGTAATTCTCAAATTTTAATTTTTCAATATTTTCATCTATTAAATCGGATGAAATATCCATATACAGATGCCTTTTTTTTACTTTATAAGTTGTTGTAAAGGTATCATTTATTCCCGAAATGAAATGTGTTCTACTGATAATAGAATCAATGAAATCCTCTGTATAGGTGATAAATGAAAAATCAATTAATTTTGTAAATATCTCACCTTCCTGAGTAATATTGATTTTTTTGATTTTCTCTGTAACAAGATTATCCAGACTATCATAATATGCCTCAAGTTCAATCTGATTAATAGGAAATACATTAATTGAAAATATTATAATAATGAAAAAAATAAAATATTTGATCATTCAACAGTCACGGATTTAGCAAGGTTTCTTGGTTTGTCAACATCCAATTTTCTTAAAACGGCAATTTCATAGGCTATCATTTGCAGTGGAATAATTGATAGTAATGGAGCCATTGGTTCAATAACATCCGGAATAAAAATCACATCTCTAAGCATACTTCCAATTTCTTTATCACCCTTTGTTGCAATGCTAATAACATGACCTTTTCTTGCTTTAATTTCTTTGATATTGGTAACTATTTTTTCATAGATACTGTCCTTTAAGGCAATAACCAGTGCCGGCATATTATCATCAATTAATGCAATTGGTCCATGTTTCATTTCTGCTGCAGGATATCCCTCTGCATGAATATATGAAATTTCTTTCAGTTTTAATGCTCCTTCAAGTGCAACAGGATAATTGAATCCTCTTCCAAGATAAAGAAAGTTTGTATGTTTATAAAGTTGTTTTGATAATTTCTGAATATATTTTCTGCTTTTTAATATTTCATTAATTTTATCAGGAATTGACTCAAGCTCTGTAATAAGGCGTAATCCTTCATCAAAACTCATATGATGTTTTCTGCCTAATAAAATTGCAAGCAGTAATAGTACGGTAACCTGTGAAGTAAATGCTTTGGTTGATGCAACTCCGATTTCCGGACCTGCATGCATATATATACCGGCATCTGTAATGCGGGCAATTGTTGAACCAATCACATTGCATATTCCTAAAACTACTGCGTTTTTTCTTTTTGCTTCATAAATTGCTGCAATTGTATCAGCAGTTTCACCGGATTGGCTAATGGCAATAACAACAGTATTTTTTCTGACAATAGGATTTCTGTATCTGAATTCTGATGCATAGTCAACTTCAACAGGAATATTTGCGAAATTTTCTATAAGGTACTTGCCTAAAAGCGCCGCATGCCATGAAGTTCCGCAGGCAGTAATTATAATTCGGTCTGCATCTTTAAGGTCGTTAATATATTTTTTAATTCCATTTAATCTGATAGTGCCATTTGCTTTATCTAGTCGCCCTCTAATAGTATTTTTGATAGATTCAGGTTGCTCATATATTTCTTTTAGCATAAAATGTTCATAGCCACCTTTTTCAATCTGCTCAAGTGTCATGTCAATCTCAATAAATTTTGGATCAGTTATATGATTACTGAATATATTGCTAATTTTTATATCATCAATTGTAATTTCAGCAATTTCACCTTCTTCAAGATAAAGAACCTGATTTGTATGCGAGATAATTGCGCTTGCATCAGATGCAACAATCATTTGCTTATCTGCTTTTCCAATAACCAAAGGGCTTCCAATTCTAGCAGCAATGATTGTATTTGGTAGTTTTTTTGATATAACAAGAAGGCCGTATGTACCTCTGATTTTTTTTAAAGATTTTTTAACTGCTGTCAGTAAATCATTATCTTTGGCAAATTCTTCAATAAGATGAACAATAATTTCAGTATCGGTTTCTGAAATAAATTTATGTCCCTTGGAGATAAGATAATCTTTTAATGATTTAAAATTCTCAACAACGCCATTATGAACAATTGAAATTTCATTTTTACAATCATTATGTGGGTGTGCATTAATATCATTAGGTTCACCATGAGTAGCCCATCTTGTATGTGCTATTCCTGTATGAGATGGATACTGCTTACCATTGATTTTATCTACAAGTTTCTGGATTCTACCTTTCTTCTTAATAGTTATTAGTTCATTATCATCAGATAATAATGAAATTCCGGATGAATCATATCCGCGATATTCCATTCGTTTAAGTCCCTCTAAAAGTATATCCAAACTATCCTTTTTACCTATATATCCAATTATTCCACACATTTAATAATCCTTTTTACCTGATTAAATACTGTTTGCAATTTTTTCATGGAATCAAATTCTCCAATAACTCTGATTATAGGTTCTGTACCGGATTTCCTGATATGCAAAAATCCATGTTCCATATTAAATCTGAGTCCATCTGTTTCAGTAAGAAGTGAGTCCTTAAATTCTTTTCTGATATTCTGGAAAACGCTATCATTAATAATGGGAAATTTCATTTTTTTCATATAAAGAATAGGGAATTCATCAATAATATCATCAATACTTTTTTTATAATCAGACATCATCATAAGAATCAAAGCAGATGCAACAAGGGCATCTCTTGTATTGTTAATGTCTGGTAGAATAACCCCACCATTACCTTCTCCTCCAATAAGAGCATGTGATTTTATTATTAAGTCAACAACATTAGCTTCTCCTACTGATGCTCTTTTTACTCTGTAATGATGTTTTTTCCCGGTGATTTCCAACATTCTGCTGGTTGATTGATTAATAACAATTAAATTATTACCTGATGAGCTTTTTGAAACATAATCTGCTGTTAAAGCAATTGTATATTCCTCTGATACACATCCTCTTTTAGGAGTTACAATAGCAATCCTATCACCATCACCATCTGTTGCTAATCCAATATCTGCTTTATGCTTTTTTACTGCCTTTTTTAGTCCAATCAAATTGGCAGGAATTGGTTCCAATTCTCTTGTGAACTTACCATTTATATTAGTATTTATCTCAATTAATTCTACGCCTAATGTTTTCAATAATGCACTGATAACAATAGAGCCACCACCATTGGCACCATCAAATACAACCTTGATTTTGCGCTTTCTTATTAATGCTTTACTTATTAATGGATGATTAATAACTGCTTGAATATGCTTCTTGTATAATTCAGGTTTGTATATATTTTGTCCTGGTGTTTTTGCTATAATTGGTAATGAATTTTCAAATGATGAAAAGATTTTATGTTCGGATTTGTTGAGAAATTTACTTTTAGCTGAAACAAGTTTAATTCCATTGTACTTAGGAGGATTATGACTTGCAGTAATTATATACCCACCATTATGTTTATATTCTCTTACAAGGAAAAGAACAGTAGGAGTTGGTACAATACCGCAATCAATTGTATTAATTCCAGCAAAATTCAATGTGCTTGCAAAAATATTATTGAATGTAATTCCTGAAAGGCGTGTATCCCTTCCGCAAATTACTGTTCCTGCTTTTATGAAACGGGAGAACATTGCTGCAAAATGAGCTATGTTCTCTGGATGCAGGTCACTGCCTGCAATACCTCTTATACCTGATACACTTCTTATTAATGTCATAATCCTAATATTATAAATAAGATATAATTATAGTCAATAGAAGATAAAAAAGTATAATTATTAAAAGAAAGACATATAAAATCAAAAAAATAACTTTTATATTGACAAGTTATGTATAGTGTGTGTATAATATAAGTCTTGATAACTATAAGGAGTTATATTATGAAAAAGGGTAATCTAATAATTACAATTATAGTGGGTTTTGTCTTAACATCAATAATTATGACAGGCTTAGGCTATGTTATGACTGCACAGGGAGAGAGTGGCGATGTAATGAAAATGATGGAACATGAAAGAATAGAATCCGCTGTGAATTTGGCAAGTGTCATAGCTGCAGCTTCAATAGATCCCCTTTTTAATGAGGATGAAATTGTTATTAATGAAACTATTAATAATGCAGTTCAGGCATCTAATGGTTTGATTGCTTATATATATGTTCTTAATAGAAATAAAAAGGTATTGGGAGACACAAAAAATCCAGCCAATGTTTTAAAACCATTTTCGGACAGCAAAATAAAAACTCTAACATCAGAGAAAAGGAAAATCCAAAAAATCAGTGAAGATATTTTTGATGCAGGGGTTCCAATATTAGCAGGTAAAAATAAAATCGGTGAAGTGCATATTGGTGTGAAGTATCCTGAAATATCGGCTTCTTCATCCGGTAGTTTCATGCCATTTATAATAATGTTCATTGTAGGAATTATTGGAGCAATTGTTATTTCATTACTTGTTAGTAAATTATTGGCTAATGCAGGTGCAGAATTTGCAACATCTTTAAAATCAGCAAAACTTGATGAATTGAGAAAACAGGAAGATGAGGCACAAAAGAATTTAACTGTAAAAAATAAAAATATCAAAGAAACTGAAAATAAGGTTGAAGAAACTAATGCAAAATTGAAGGAAATCGGATCAAGATATGATGAAGTTATGAAAACAATTGATGGAAGTGATGAAAAGCTTGCTGAGAAAGAAAAACAAATGAAATTCTTTGAAAATAAGATAAGTGAAATGGAAAAAAAGCAGAAAGAATTGAAATCTGATACAGTTAGTGCAAAAGATATTGTTGGTAGTAAAAAGGAACTTATTACATTAAAATCACAGGTAAATAATTTCAAATTGCAATTGCAGCAAACAATAAATGAAATTGAAACAAAGAGAAAGGAAGAGAACACATTAACAGATAGAATTAAACAATTTAAAATTGATTTATCAAAAGCAGGAGCAGGTACTGCTCCTATATCATCACAGGATATAGAACAAAAAAAGAAAAATGAAATAGAAATCACTCAAAGAATTGTAGCAAAGAGAAAAGAAGAGATTGCTCTTTCACAAAGAATTGAACTTAAGAGAAAAAAAGAGCTTGAACTTACAGGCAGAATTGAACTTTTAGAAAAGAAATTAAAAGAAATGGGAACTAAATGAGTGAAATGCCCGATCACAGGCATATTGAAGAAAAGTGGAATAAAAAATGGCTGCAATTAAAATTAGAGAAATATAAAGGGAATAAAAGCAAGAAATTCTATTTACTTGAAATGTTTGCATATCCTTCAGGTGATCTTCATATTGGGCATTTGAGGAATTATGTATTAGGTGATGTTCTTCACAGATATAAATTAATGAATGGGTTTGATGTTATACATCCTGTGGGGTGGGATTCATTTGGATTACCTGCTGAAGAGGCAGCTATAAAGCGTAAAATTGCTCCAGATAAATGGACAATGAATAATATCTCAATTTCAGGTAATACTCTAAAAAGAATGGGATTTCTATATGATTGGGATAGAGAGGTGATTACATCAAGTCAGAATTATTATAAATGGACTCAATGGATTTTTATTAAACTATATGAAAAGGGACTTGTTTACAGGGAAAAGGCATTTGTAAATTGGTGTCCAAATTGTAATACTGTTCTTGCAAATGAGCAGGTTGAGCAAGGTAATTGCTGGAGATGTAAAACTATTGTTAAAAAAATTCAGAAAGTACAATGGTTTATAAAAATAACTGAATATGCAGAACAACTTCTTAATGATCTTGATTTATTAACTGGGTGGCCTGAGAATGTTAAAATAATGCAAAAGAATTGGATAGGTCGTTCTGAAGGACTCAAAGTAAAATTTAAAGTAGAAAATTCAGATAAAAATATTGATATATTTACTACAAGACCTGATACACTTTTTGGTGTAACATTTATGGCTATTGCTCCTGAAAGTAATATTCTTCAGGAATTAAATATTAAATCCGAAAATATGGAAGTAGTAAAAAAATATATTGAAAAATCGCTTCTAAAAACAGAAATTGAAAGAACGGCACAAAGGGAAGATAAGGATGGTGTATTTACAGGACTTTATGCTATTAATCCAATGAACAATGAAAAAGTTGAAATATGGGTAGCAGATTATGTTCTTGCATCTTATGGCACCGGAGCTGTAATGTCGGTACCTGCTCATGATGAAAGAGATTTTCAATTTGCAAAAAAATACAAACTTGATATTAAACCTGTTATTACTCCCTTAACCGGTGAATGGGATTTTGATAAAGCAGCATTTATTGATGAAGGTATTCTTATTGATTCAGGTGAATTTACCGGACTCAAATCAAATGATGCCATTAAATCAATTAATAATTTTATTGAAGAAAATGAAATTGGAGAAAAAACAGTGAATTTTAAAATAAGGGATTGGCTTGTATCAAGACAAAGATATTGGGGTGCTCCCATACCTATGATTCATTGTCCGAAATGCGGTATTGTCCCTTCATTAGAAAGTGATTTACCTGTTCTTTTACCGGATAGTAAGGATGTTGATTTTATTCCAAAAGGTGATTCTCCACTTACCTCTAATAATGACTATATTAATACTGTTTGTCCGAAATGTGGATCAAAATCAAAAAGGGATCCTGATACAATGGATACATTTGTTGATTCATCGTGGTATCAATTAAGATATGTAGATGCTAAAAATGATAATGAGATATTTTCCCGCGAAAAGGCAGATAATCAATTACCCGTTGATATGTATATTGGCGGGATTGAACATGCAAATGGTCATTTGATATATTTCAGATTCATAACTAAATTTCTTAGAGATATCGGACTTCATAAAGAAAACGAACCGGCATTATATCTTATAAATCAGGGAATGATTATGGATTCCAAAGGACAGATTATGTCCAAATCAAAAGGGAATGCTGTTCCTGTAGGTCCATTTGTAGAAAAATATGGGACAGATATAGCTCGTGGAACAATGTTGTTTATTGGTCCGGGATATAAGGATGCTTTATGGTCGGAAGATGGTATTATTGGAATTTCAAGATTTATTGATAGACTTATTCGCATTTGCTCAAAATACTCCCATAAAAATGCGATAAATATTTTGCCTATTAATGAAATAGATAAGAAATTATTTGTTAAACTTAATAAAAGCATAAAAAGCATTAATAATGATATTGAGAAGTTTGAGCATAATACAGCAATTGCTGCTATAATGGAACTTGTAAACATGATTTATATTGAAGAAAAAAATCTTTCTTCTGAATTTATATCATCTGTCTTATTCAATATATTAAAATTAACTGCTGTTTTTATTCCACATATATCAGAAGAATTATTCAGTATTTATAATTGTACAGAATCCATATTTCTTGAAGAATGGCCTAAGTATGATAAAAAATGGCTTATTGAAGATGAAATTATTATTATTATTCAAGTAAATGGTAAAGTAAGAGCGAAAATAAGTGTTCAACCTGAATTAGATGAAGAAACTATTTTTGGGATTGCTGAAAAGGATGATAATATTAAAAGATATTTGGAATCAGGAAGATTAGTTAAACGCGTCTATGTGAAAAATAAATTGTTATCCCTTGTGGTGAAATAATGTGAATTACAAAGTAATATGTGAATTTGATGGTCGCAATTTCAATGGTTGGCAAAGCCAAAAAGCAGGAAAGACAATTCAGGATAATATTGAATATGCATTGCAAGTGATAACAGGTGAGAAAACTGCAATTATTGGTTGCGGACGAACAGATTCTGGTGTTAGTGCGGTAAATTATGTTTTCAACTTTAAAACAATGAAAAAATTTCAGGATTTGGGAAAGATAAAATCATCAATAAATGCTCTTATTGATAATAATATTTATATTAAAAGCAT
>CBDUZN010000100.1:0-7757 GCA_965371715.1 uncultured bacterium
TAATTCGCAGAAATGGATATAGAATAAAAAGAACTGGTCATCATTATAATACATTTAAAGCAGCAGGTTTATTATTGGGAAAGACTCAGGAAACAACAATCAATTATTTTGATTCATGTAGAATTAAGCGAAATCGGGCTGAATATGATTATGTTCTGAATATATCGGATACGGAATTGGATGAATTAATATTAGAAGCAAAGAAATTCAAAAAAATTATACTTAATTTGGTTAAATAGTTCAATGCAACAGATAAGAGAATTTTTTACTTTATCTACTACCACTTCCAATAGGAGATAATAATGGTTGAATTGAAAACTGAAAGATTGAGAATAATAGCGTTAAGTTTGGAAAATTTAAAACTACTTATTGAAAATCAACAAAAGATGGAAAAAAATATAGGACTAAAAAGTACAGGCGAGAGACTTGATAAACATGTTAAAATAGTTATGGAAACTTCATTGAAAGATGGCATGAAGGATGAAGAAAATTATCTGTGGTATACCAATTGGCAAATAGTATTAAAGGAAGAAAATCGTAGTATTGGGAGTGTCGGTTTTAAAGGTTGTTGCAATGAAAATGGTGAGGTAGAAATTGGATATGGGATACAACCTGAATATCAAAGAAAAGGGTATATGACCGAAGCTTTAAAAGAAATAGTTAAATGGGCTTTTGAGCAATTACAAATTACATCTGTAATTGCCGAAACAGAAAAAACAAACATTGCATCCTACAGAGTATTAGAAAAAATTGGAATGGTAAAATATATTGAAAATGAACAATACTTTTGGTGGAAAATAAAAAAAATACAGTCCCCAAATCTTTAAAGGAAAAAAATGAATGAATTTTATAAGTTTGTATTTGAAAATTTAGATTTAAAAAATAAACTTATCTTAGATGCTGCAGTAGGAGCAGGTGAATCTACCTATTTCTGGGCTAAAAAAATCCATCAACAAGGAGGAACATCACAAATCATTTCAATTGATAATGATCTTTCAGATGAATGGAATAAGAAGACAAGGGAGCATCTTAATGAGTATAACAAATATGTCCAATTTAAAAAGGCAGATATTTTTGATCTAAATTTTTTGGAGAATGAATCAGTAGATATTATAAATTGCGATGATACAATAGTTTTCTTAAATCCCAAACCATTGAAACTCCTTTCTGCATTGAAAAATTTTTATAGAGTGCTGCAAGCGTCTGGAGAATTGATAATCACATCTGAAATTCCAATAGAAAGATTTGATAATCCTGATAACGAGGGACAATGGAGAAGGTGGAACCTTGCAAAAGCAATTTATAATCTTAAAGGGGAAACATGGTCATCTGAACCATTGCCAAACGAAGTGAAATTAGCTCTTGAACTAATTGGTTTCAAAGTATATGCTGAAAAAAGATTTCCTGAAAAGAAAAATTTCAAATATCAAGAATGTATGAATGAGTGGAAAGAAATAATGCTAAGAGATGTTGAAGAAATTCCTTGGAATAATTATTTTAAAGATGACTTAAGAAAAGAGATTGATGAGATTTACTATATGGTTATGGAAAGAGGATACTTAATGAATCCCGCTCTCTATATACTAAAATGTAAAAAAGATGAAAATGAAAAACAATAAACCAATTTGGCACTATATATTTGCAGATTATTTGCGGTATATCAATAAAGGTCGTTAGATAAAATGAATATAGAAAAATGGATAAAAAGCAAATTCTTGTACTATATTGCGGGTATATTGCTATTTTTTGCATGGCTATTGTTGTGGTTTGTAGAAAATCCGTCTACCTTCAAAGTGATACAATATATTGGATGGTTAATCCTGGGAAGTGGTATAATATTGATCTTTTTGCCACTATTTATTCTTTCCAGGAAGGGGAAAGCACCAAAAGGGAAAGATATTACTCATACCACCATTATTATTAATAGTGGAATCTATGCTATTGTTCGACATCCATTATATCTGGGCTGGTCACTTATGTATGTTGCGATTATTTTTTGGAATCAACACTGGCTAATTATAATTATTGGGATTATAGGTATATTATGTGTTTATTTGATTTCAAAAAATGAAGATCAGCAACTCATTGAAAGATTTGGTAATGACTATAAATGTTATATGCAAAAAGTACCAAGAATGAATTTAGTATATGGGATTATTAAGCTGATACATTTTAGAAATACGAAATGAAAAAGGCAGACATAAGATCTGGAAAAATTGGAAGAGAGCTAATTTACTTTCAAATAGTTGGAAAAGTAAAAAAAGGGATGAAATCAAAGTATGGTTATTATGACTTTTTCTACTTTTTCTACCACCGTCCCCAGCAAAGAAACTATCGCAAAGATAATATTTGCGATAAAACATTTGACTTTTTTAAAGGATTTTGTATAATATGATTATGAAGAATAATAAAAAGAATAAAAAAGAACTTATTTTAAAGGAAAAAATAGGATCCAAAGAAATATTTGGTGCAGAAGATATAATAAGAATTTTTCAAGTAAAACAGGCAACAGCATATTGGTTATTATGGGATTGGAAAAATAAAAATTTAATTCATCGCATTAGTCGGGGTAAATATTCATTTCAGAAAAAAGAAGAAAAACTATATCCTGTATTATCAAATATTGGGAAAAAAGTTTACGATATTTTAATATCTGAAGGAATAGATTTTTTTATTTCGGGACTGGATATTCTACAAATATTTATGTTGCATATACCAGAAAAATTTCCTGTTGTTTTATTTGTTGAATCAAATCATTTTGAGAATTCCATTGAAATATTGCAAAAAAACAGAATTATACCAATTACAGAAAAAAAGTATAATGATAAATATACTAATATATCATTAGATAATGATACTGTATTATTAAGAAGAACTAAGGAAATGAAATATCAGGAAAAGAATCGAGCAATTTTTGAAAAGGCGTTCTTTGATATATACTATGAAATTACAAGAAATAATTATCCTCTTTCATTACAGGAATTAGGTAGAATTTTTCTAAATATGAAAAGGAGAATGCATTTTGACTTAAAAAAACTTTTACAAATTGCATCAAGAAAACATCTTGAACAAGAATTCAGATTTATTCTTAATTATGATAAAATAAACAAGAATGGGTATAAATTCATTGAATATTTAGAAAGGATTGAAAAGGAAAATGCAGAATAGCAATAATTTATTTATTCATGGAAAGCAAGCATTTAGTTTAAAATCTATTGAAAAGCGTGCAAAAGAACTTGGTTTCAAGAATCTTAATAAATTTGAAATATTCTTATGGGATCTTGAAATATATTGCCAAATTCAAAATATACTTAAAGATAAAGTTGTCCTAAAGGGTGGATTGGCATCACAAATGTATATTCCAATTGATTATCAAAGGACAAGCATTGATATTGATATGATTACTACGGCATCAAAAAAAGAGATTGAAGAAAGCCTTGAACAAATTAAGATAAATTTTTCTACCGAAGGTAAAGTTCTTGATTATAAACAACATAAACCTGAAAATCCAAAAACAAAATTACCATTACTTACATATTATCTTGAATTTCCATCTAAAACATCAGAAAATATATATTCCAAAGATGAGATAAAACTTGAATTTATTTTCGATGAAAAGCTTCCTAAAAGTCATTTAAGAAAAATGCCGGAATTATTTGCAATTAAAAAAACTTTAGATTATAAGATTTTACCAATCAATATTTTACTTGCAGATAAATTAACAACATTAGGTCCAAATACTGTTGGGATTCCAGAGAGTAGAAATGATGAACAACCCAAACAAATTTATGACATATATCATTTAATGAAATTTAATATTGAAAAAGTGACTTTTGAAGAAATATTTGAAAATTACTGTGAATTTACTGAAAAAGAAACAAAAATAAGAAGAAAAAAAATAGCATTTAATACTATAAGCAAAGATGTAGAAACTCAATTAGAAGGTATTATTAAAATAGAGAAAAACTCTTTAAAATGGAAAACTATTTTAGATTTTCAATCATTGTATCTTACAAAAAAAATTAATTATACGAAACAGAACTGGGAAATAATAGGATTAACTCTGAAATTCTTTTACAAGTTATTAATAATGAAAAAAGATATTAAATTGATAAAAAAAGCATTTGTAATTGAAGAATTATTAGAATTCAATAATGTTTCGGGTGAGAAAAGAGGAGAAATGATAAGAAAATTTAAAAACAATTTTTTAGAAACATATAAAAAGGACATATCGACAGATATTAAATTATTGAAAGGAATAAACCAAAAAAGGATTTTTTGGGAAATTGTTTCTGAAAATAATATTGATTCTATCTATGAATTTGTTAAAAACATTTTAAAAGAATATTAATTTAAGTTTAAAAAATCCGAAATAGGAAAGATATTGAAAAAAGTATGATTTTATCTACTACCACTTCTAATAGGAGATAATAATGGTTGAATTAAAAACTAAAAGATTGAGAATAATAGCGTTAAGTTTGGAAAATTTAAAACTACTTATTGAAAATCAACAAAAGATGGAAAAAAATATAGGACTAAAAAGTACAGGCGAGAGACTTGATAAACATGTTAAAATAGTTATGGAAACTTCATTGAAAGATGGAATGAAGGATGAAGAAAATTACCTGTGGTATACTAATTGGCAAATAGTATTAAAAGAAGAAAACCGTAGCATTGGGAGTGTCGGTTTCAAAGGTTGTTGCAATGAAAATGGTGAGGTAGAAATTGGGTATGGGATACAACCGGAATATCAAAGAAAAGGGTATATGACCGAAGCTTTAAAAGAAATGGTTAAATGGGCTTTTGAGCAATTACAAATTACATCTGTAATTGCTGAAACAGAAAAAACAAACATTGCATCTTACAGAGTATTAGAAAAAATTGGAATGGTAAAATATATAGAAAATGAACAATACTTTTGGTGGAAAATAAAAAAAACACAGTCCCCAAATTTTTAAAGGAAAAAAATGAATGAACAGAAATTGTATGAAGATAGCATAGGGGGAAGAAAGGAATGACGAATGTGATAATATTGGCAACTTTACATCAATTTCATTTGAAATCTCATTTTTATTCTCTTGATTATCTGAAGACAATGATTAAAAAGATCAATCCGGATGTGATTAGTGTTGAATTGACAGAAAAAGATCTAAAAAACAAGAAAGACCAATCAGTTAAGATAGAATATTCTAAGTGTATTATCCCGGTTGCCGAGAAAGAAAATTATAAACTTGTTGCTATGGAACCTAATGAACCGGAGTATTCAAAAATAGTAGATAAGTACAAGCAAAATTACAAAAAGATTGAATCCAAAGAACCCAAGAAAATGGAAATATTCAATCAATACACTCAAGTGCTCTATGACTACCTTTTCGCGTATTGGAATTCTGTTAATGATGTTAATTCGCAGCAAACAAATACACTTTTTGAAGTAAAACATAGGTTTCAAAATGCCCTTTTCGGTTCAGTGGAAGATCAATGCTGGGAAGAGTGGAATAATCATTTTTTAAATACAATACTTAAAGTTACTGAGCTATACAAAGGCAAGAAGGTACTGATAACGGTGGGCGTGGAACATATATATTGGTTAAAGAAAAACTTAAAAAGTAATTCGACAATTAGATTGATAAATATTGATGAAGCTTTGGACAAATAAAGTAATAAGGTAAAATTAAGTATACTGGGAGATATAAAAATGAACAGAAATTTTATTAAAATCACTGTAATTATTTGTTTTGCTATTATAATTCTTATATTCCCTAAAAAAACAATATTTGGTCAGGAGGCAAATCCTATGAAATCAACACAAGGACAAATTATTTTTAATTATTCAGGAGCAGAATTAGTTTTAGAACATTTTACAAACAACAAAGACAATATAGAAAAAATAGTTAATAATCCAGGCTATCAACATCTTTTACTCCATAGTAAGAAATATTCTTCTAATCCTTTTACAAATGATAATTTACGAAATTCATTACATGGCAAAAATGAAGAATTCGACTTTCCAAAAGTAGATGAACGAAAAGATGAGTATATTCAAATCATAAAATATTTAAAAGAAAATGAGCAGGAAATCATAAATGAATATGCGAAATTATGCTTAAAATATCTTCCTGATGAGTATAAACAAAAAGCAACGATTTATTATCTTATTGGCGGATACAATGGAATTGCATTTGACGATAAGATATGTATGAATATTGATTACGAACAATTCAGAGAAAATTATAATGAAATAAAATTATATATTGCACATGAATTATTTCACATTGGATTTGAGAAATATCAATCATTACCTGATATTTATGAAGCAAAAACTCTTAAAGATTTAAAAGAAATTGTTTTATCACAGACAATGAACGAAGGATTAGCAACATTAACCCCTTATCATAAACGGATGGAAATGGGTGAAATTTCTGATTTTGATTATAAAGTTTTACTTGATACAACGCAATTAAATGAAAAGATAGAACAGTTTAATTCAGTGATTAAATATTTAGATGAAAATGCTGACAAAGAGATAACAAATGAAATTTTAGGAAATGTTTTGGGACAATGTTCTGGAGACAGATTATTTTATATTGTTGGGTGTTATATGGGATTAAAAATTGAGCAAAAGTATGGTAGGAGTGAGCTCGCTAAATTAATAAAACAATCCCCTGAAAAATTCTTTAAAACATTTGAGAAAACAATAAAACATTAGTAGGAATACAAATTAGAGTTATCCAATAAGGAAAATGTTGCTATGGATGAAAAACTTAGAAAGTATTATCTGAAAAATATCCGAATGATAGAGTTAAATACACAGAAGCAAAAAGTGATTTCATTATTTCCAGCACAAAGAAAGCTAAGAAACATTATGAATCTAAGAATCAGCATAATACTTAACACATTATATCTGCTATAAATTTATTCACTCATTCATCGAATATCCAATCAAATGCATTAGTAAAAAATCAAATAACTTGACTTTTCTGCTACTTATATTTATTATAATTGTATAATACTAATATAAATGGCTTCTGAAAGGAGAAATAAACGATATGGAAAAAAACAATACAAAGATAATAAGAACTATATACAATCAAGAATCAGTGAATAAAATTACCTCATGTTTTCATAGGAGATGAAAAGTGGCAATAGAAATAGAAGGAAATTGGAAAAAAGGATTTTCACTTGAGATGCATAGCGTGAGCAGTAAATATATTGGGGACAATGAATACGGAAAACCACAATTTGATACTGACAGATCAGAGGTAGGGGAATTAGTTTACCAGCTTAAATCTAAAAATAATCTTGCTGTTATTCCTAAAATTGTGTTAAAAATAAAGGAATGCATTAAGGGCATAGAAAAATTTGATTTCATTATTGCAGTTCCTCCGTCAAAAATAGAAAGAAAACTTCAACCGGTATTTTTAATTTGTGATGCATTGGCATCCGAATATAAAATTGAATTTTTAAAAAAGGCTATACTAAAAGAGAGTACTACAGAAGAAATTAAATCAATACAAGACAAAGATAGGCGTATAGAAATTCTGAAAAAGGTAATGACCTTTAACAATAAATATGATTTACAAAATAAGAATATATTATTGGTGGATGATATATACCGTTCAGGAGCAACCCTTTCTGTTGTGGCAGATGTTCTAATAAATCAAGCAGGTGTAAACAATGTTTATGTTTTAACTCTCACCAAAACAAGAGTTAATAGATGAAAAGTGTTTTTATTAGTGGTTCAATAAAAATAAAAACAT
>CBDUZN010000101.1:0-7746 GCA_965371715.1 uncultured bacterium
GAAGAATACTGAAAAGTAATAATAAACATAAGAATGATTAATAAATGGATTTTATTCATATAAAGGGTGCTAGGGTACACAATTTAAAATCCATTGATATAAAAATCCCCAAAAAGAAGTTAGTGCTAATAACAGGTATTTCAGGTTCAGGTAAATCGTCACTTGCATTTGATACTATATATGCTGAGGGTCAGAGAAAATATGTAGAATCATTATCATCCTATGCAAGACAATTTTTAGGAATTATGAATAAGCCGGATGTGGATTTTATAAGTGGTTTATCTCCATCTATAGCCATTGAACAGAGAGGAATAAGTAAAAATCCAAGATCAACAGTAGGAACAACAACAGAGATATATGATTATTTCAGGGTTTTATTTGCAAGGGTAGGAGAAGTATTTTGCTATAATTGCGGTAAACCTATTAAATCAATGTCAATTGATGAGATTGTTAAAGATGTTATGAAGAATTATAATGAACGAAATATTGAAGTTCTTTCCCCTATAGTAATTGATAAAAAGGGTGAATTTAAGGATATATTCAAAAGATTAATGAAGAGAGGGTTTACAAGGGTTTATGTTGATAATAAATCATACATTTTAGGTGAAAACATTAATATACAAAAAACAAAAAAGCACAATATTGAAATTATTATTGACAGAATCAAATTAAAACAGGGCATAAAAACGCGTCTTACACAATCAATAGAAACAGCATTAAAAGAGTCAGATGGATTGGTGTATATTAATCAAAAGGGAAATAGTAGAAAAATATATAATGAAATACTTGCATGTCCTGATTGTATGATTTCATATAAGGAAATTACTCCAAGACTATTTTCATTTAATTCGCCTTATGGTGCTTGTCAGGAATGCCATGGGCTTGGAATTAGCATGGAAATTGATTCCGAAAGTGTTATTGCAGATACTTCATTATCTGTAAGAGAAGGAGCTATTGCTCCTTTTGGAGATATTACAAATAAAAAGAGTATTCATCAACTTGCTGATGTATTTAGGATTAATCTGGATTTACCCTACAAGAAACTAACGAAAAAAGAGAAGTATCTTTTATTATATGGAGCTGAAGAGAAAGATAAAAAGGAACATAGATTGTATTATGAAGGTGTAGTCCCATATATGAAACGCCTCTATATGAATACAGAATCAACATGGATGAAATATGAAATAGAAAAGTATATGACATTTACGAAATGTACTGGATGTAATGGCAGTCGACTCAATAAAGAAGTATTATCAATAAAAATTAATGGTAAAAACATTGCTCAAGTATCATGTATGAATATTGAGAAAGCATATAAATGGTTTGATGAATTGGATTTGAAAGGGAATCGGGGTATTATATCAATTGAACTTATAAAGGAAATAAAAAAACGGCTTGAATTTTTGATACATGTAGGGTTGGATTATATTACTCTTGATAGAAAAACAGAAACCCTGTCAGGTGGAGAAGAGCAAAGAGTGCGGCTTGCAACCCAGATAGGAAGTGGACTAACAGGTGTTTTATATGTACTTGATGAACCATCAATAGGACTTCATCAAAGGGATGTTGCTAAACTTATTAAATCATTAAAGGATTTGAGGGATTTAGATAATACAGTTATTATTGTTGAGCATGATGATGCATTTATTAAGAATAGTGATCATATTATTGATCTTGGTTTATATGCAGGAAAAGATGGAGGTGAAGTGATTTTCTCCGGAGATTATGATAGCATTAAAAACCATAAAAAATCATTAACAGGAAAATTCATTTCAGGTAGAGAGTTCGTACATATAGAGAGAATGAAAAGAAAACCGGACAGTGAAAGAAAATTAATTATTAAAGGTGCAAGGGAACATAATTTAAAGAATATTGATGTAGAAATACCACTGGGTTTATTTATTTGTGTAAGTGGTGTTTCCGGTTCGGGCAAAAGCACTCTAATTAATGATATATTATTCAATACTCTAAAAAAGTATTTTTATAATTCACTAATAAAACCCGGTAATCATGATAAAATAATAAATTTACATCTTCTTGATAATGTAATAAGCATTGATCAATCTCCAATAGGAAGGACTCCAAGATCAAATCCTGCAACATATACAAATCTTTTCACTCCTATAAGAGAACTATTTGCTGCTATGAGAGAATCCAAAATAAGGGGTTACAAAATCGGGAGATTTTCATTTAATGTGAAAGGCGGGAGATGTGAAGCATGCGAAGGTACAGGTGTTAAACGAATTGAGATGCATTTTCTTCCTGATATATATATTGAATGTGAAGTATGCAAAGGGAAAAGATTTAATTCTGAAACACTTCAAGTAAAATTCAGAAAGGCAAGTATTGCAGATGTGCTTGATATGAGTGTTGAGCAGGCATATGAACATTTTAAAGATATGTCGCGTATTCAAAATAAACTTAAATTACTTATGGATGTTGGTCTTGGATATATTAAGCTTGGACAGGCAGCAACATCTCTTTCAGGCGGTGAAGCACAGAGAATAAAAATAAGCAGGGAATTATCTAAAAAGGATACAGGAAATACATTGTATTTACTTGATGAACCTACAACAGGATTACACTCCTATGATGTAAAAATGCTATTAAAAGTGCTTGACAGACTTGTTGAAAAAGGTAATACTTTAATTGTAATAGAACATAATTTGGATGTACTTAAAAGTTCTGACTATATAATTGATTTAGGACCTGAAGGTGGTGAAAAAGGTGGAGAAATTATCTTTCAGGGAGCAATTGAAGATATAATTAAATGCAGTAAATCATATACGGGTCATTATCTTAAAAATGTAAAAAGGAGATAAAAATGAAAAATCATGAAATCATAAATTATCTCAATAATGAATTTATGCCTGAAACATTTTCTTTTGATTATGCACTGAATGGTCTTATTGTAAAAAACTCTGGTAAAATATCAAGAATCGGTACTGCTGTGGATACTGGTGTAGAAACATTCTACGAAGCAAAAAAGCATGGTGTTGATTTTTTAATAACACATCATGGTCTTTTACTCAAAGATAAATCAGTTCCGGTTATTGATGCTATGTATGAAAAAATTAAGGTTCTTATTGAAAATGATATTGCTTACTATTCCATTCATATACCTCTTGATACAAACAAGATATTTAGCAATAATCAAGCTATTCTTGATAGATTAAGATGGGATTCATTTGGAAGCTTTGGGGATTATAATGGAATGGATATTGGACTTTATACTGATTTTAGCGAAGCAATCAATATTGAGGATATTATTGAAAAAATAGAAGAACAAATAACTAAGAAAATGGAGATTTGGGCATTTGGTGATTATATGGTAAAACGAGTTGGAATTATTTCTGGTAATGGTATAAATTATCTTGAAGATGCAGTTAACAATAATATTGATTTACTTATAACCGGGGAATTTTCTCATAAAATGTATTGGAAGGCATATGAAATGGGTATAAAATGTATATTTTGCGGACATTATGCTACTGAAACATTTGGAATTAGAAAAGTGGGAGATTATCTTGCTGAGAATTTTAACCTGGAACATATATTTATAGACCTGCCAACAGGCACATAATAAGGAGTTTTATATGGAAATGTGGATTATTTGGCTAATTTTTGCAATTGTTTTAATGGTTATTGAAATTTTTACACCTGCTTTTTTGTTTGGTTTATTTTCTATAGGTGCAGTAATTACATCATTAATTGCTTATCTGTTTCCAAAACTTTTGTATTTGCAAATTTTTATTTTTACTATTTCATCATTTCTTTTAGTAATTTTTGTTAGAAAAATATTTATAAAATATTTCGGCAAAAAGAAAGAAGATGAGTTAAGTACAAACATTAAATCCATTATAGGAAAAAGACACAAAATCACTGAATTAGTAAATAATGATGAAAACAATGGTGCTATTATTATAAGTGGAGTAAGATGGCGTGTCGTTTCCGATGACTCAAGTATTATAAAAAAAGGTGAGATGGTAGAAGTCATTGATATTAATGGAACTAAACTTACAGTTAAGGTGATTAATGACTAAATTAACATTTGTAATAATACTATTTTGTTTTATCAGTGCTTGTTCGCTACTTAATGATCCTTTATTTGAATATGATTATGTAATTAATATTAATAATTATGTTGTGGATTCATTAATAATTGATAATCCCGGATTGTATGAAATAGCAATTAATACAAATTCTCCTATTGATATAATATTTTATAATTCCTATGAAGGCATAGATGATTTTAAAAATGATGAATTGTATTCACAAAATATATATCAACCGCTTTTTTATCAAAATGTAACATTTATTAATGATGAGATTTTTATCTATGATGAAACAGTACTTTACTTTGTAATTGATAATTCTGGTTTCCTTTCATATCCTGAAAGTGATGCTGAGATTAATATTAAAGTATATTTTAAGGAGGAGTGAATTGGCTGAAGTAATTTTAAAAAATGTTGAGAAAGTATACCCAAATGGTTATAAGGCAATTTCTGATATTAATCTTGAAATTCATGATAAAGAACTTTTGGTGCTTGTGGGTCCATCGGGCTGTGGTAAATCCACAATCCTCAGAATTATTGCCGGTCTTGAGGATGTCACTAATGGGCAGGTGATTATTGGAAGACAAATTGTCAATAAAATTCATCCAAAAGAAAGAGATATTGCAATGGTTTTTCAAAATTATGCTCTTTATCCGCATATGAGCGTTTATGATAATATTGCATTTGGTCTTAGAACAAGAAAATACGAAAAAAATGAAATCAATAAATTGGTAATAGAAACAACGGAAATGCTTGGCATTGATGAATATTTGAAAAAGAAACCAAGAGAATTATCCGGCGGAGAGAGGCAGAGGGTTGCAATAGGAAGAGCAATAGTAAGACATCCTCAGGTATTCTTATTTGATGAACCATTATCCAATCTTGATGCAAAAATGAGAGTTGCAATGAGAGCAGAAATATCCAAATTGCATACAACACTTGAAACAACAATGATATATGTAACACATGATCAAACAGAAGCAATGACATTAGGTGATAGAATTGTTGTTCTTGATAATGGGGATATAATGCAAATAGCTGATCCTCAAACATTATATTTTAAACCGGAAAATATTTTTGTTGCTGGTTTTATTGGTTCTCCTCAAATGAATTTCTTTGAAGGAAATATCGAAAATCATATATTTAAGGGTGATTTATTTGATATACCTATTAATAATGAGCAAATTCCATCAAGCAATATAGTTATTGGTATAAGACCTGAAAACTTTTCATTGAATGATGGAGATATTAAAATAGGCGGCAAGGTAGATTTAGCAGAATCACTTGGTGATGTTATTTATCTTTATGTAAAAACTGAAAATGATAAAATAATTATCCTAAAAACAGATGGAAAAAGAAAGTTTGTATTAAATGAAAATATTACTATTTATGCAAATAAGAATATAATGCATTATTTAATAAGGAGGATGGCAAACGAATCAGTATGTAATAATCCTCATTGCATCTGTTATCAGCATTGATTCAAGAGTATTTGCACAATATCTTCTTAGTGAACCTGTTTTTGCAATTCCAATTCTATGTCTTTTAACAGGTCAGAATATAGCTATATTCATACCGCTTATGTTTATTTTTCAAATATTATCCGTTTTTTCAATACAATTAGGAAAATATTCACCTCCTGAATATCAGGCAGGTGCTATAATTGCTTTTTTTCTTATAGTATTTTCAGCATTTGGAATTACACAGGCAATTTTAATTGGAATACTCTTCTCATTTATATTCAATCAAGTATATAAGATAAAATTATACTTTAACAAATGGTTGGTAAGTGTTTCAAAAAACATTGGTTTATCACATTTGATTTCTATTGTTTTATCAATTTGCATCTATTTTTCAATATATTCATTAATGATTAATTCAGGTAATTATTTATCATCCTATTTCTTAAGTGATGATAGTCATTATATCTTTATTCTTATATTACCAATGTTAAAGTTGAATACAATTAGAGTTGAGAGAAAAAGCATATTATTTGTAATAGGGCTGATACTCATATCAGTATTGATATTATGGAAAGTATAAAATTATTTATTAGATCATTATTTATTCAGGTATTAATTAATAAAGAACATATGCAGAAATGGGGATACAATTATCTTACAAATGGAAGAATTGATACATTCATTAATTCAAATCCATATTTTGCTGTTTTGGTGGCCACATTAAGTGAAAAAAATCCCAAAAATACAGGGATTTACTCATCAATGATTGCAATGTATGGAGATAATTTTATTTGGAATTATCTAAAACCAATAATACTATTATCGGCATTAATATTTATAATAATGGAAATTTATATAGCAATTATTCCTTTAATTATCCTATATTTTGTTATTATCACACTTATAAGGTTATTGGGTCATAGTTATGGCAATAAAATCAATAATCAAAATAAAATGTTATTCAATGAGGCTATTTGGAAAGTTTCGTTAAGTATAATGAAATATCTTAAAACATTATTAATTGGCGGTGCATTTGCATATATACTTGTATATTTTGTTATATACTTGAAAATGAACCCTTTATATGTTATACTAAGTATCTTTATAATAATAGCTTTGATTATAAAAAACATAAATATTATAACTTTAATGGTACTATGGTTACTTATATTAAACATAAAGGTATGAATGATAACAAAAGAAGTGATGATAAAGAACAAATTAGGCTTACATGCAAGACCGGCTGCATTATTTGTGAAAACAGCATCAAAGTATATATCCAGTATAAAAATTAAAAAAAATGATACAGAAATTGACGGGAAATCCATAATGGGACTTATGATGCTTGCAGCTGAGAGCGGCAGTAAACTTATAATAATGATTAACGGAGAAGATGAAGGCAATGCTATGAATGCACTTATTAAATTAATTGAAGGAAATTTCAATGAATAATAGAAATATTATATTAAGAGGACAGGGGGCATCTCCGGGTCTTATTGAATCATCAATTTATATTGTTAAGAACACTACTGAATTTGTAAGGATGTACAATATTGAGGATCCCAAAAAGGAAATTAAGCGTTTTAGATTTGCACTTAATAAGACAAAAAAGGATCTTGTAGAAACAACAAATAAAGTTGAAGAGCGAATAGGAGACGAATATAAGGGCATTTTCGAGGCACAGATCCTTGCTTTGGAAGACTCACATGTAAATGAAAAAACTGAAAAAGAAATAATGAGAACAAAAAAGAATGCTGATTATGTATATAATAATATTGTCTCAGGTATTATTGATACAATGGAGCAGATAGATGATGAATATCTGAAAGACAGAATTTATGATATTAAGGATATATTAAACAGAGTATTAAGAAAATTAAAGCAAAAAAATGATAAAAATATAAAATTGGATAATCCTGTACTTCTTGCATCAAACAATTTTACTCCATCAGATCTTATAAATATTGATAAACGAATGATAAATGGTATTGTTTGTGAATCAGGCAGCATGACTTCACATTTTGCAATAATGGCAAGAGCATTGAATATTCCTGCAATAGTCGCTGTTAATGATTTAATGAAAAACATTAAAATGTTTGAGCATGTCATTATTGATGGACATACCGGGATCATTATTATTGATCCTGATGAAACATCAAGGAAAAATTTCCTTAAAAAACAAAATGAATCTGAAGATTTTAGCAAGGAATTAAATGAATTAACTAAGT
>CBDUZN010000102.1:0-7704 GCA_965371715.1 uncultured bacterium
CTCTTTATCTATTTTTGATAGGTTCCTAGTTTTCTTAGAAATTGTTTGATAATAAAATTTTCCTTTTTGAAGGATTACAATACTTTCTAATAAATTATCAGGGTAGAAATACATTGGATATGGATTTTGCAATAAGACACCACTTCTTTTACTTATTCTCAAATAACCATCTGGTTTCTTCCAAATAATTTTGTCTCTATATCTAAATCCTGCATTCTGGAAAATTTTCACAGAATCTGCAGTAATTGGATATTTCTTTCCACTCACTAACATGTCATCTATATTGAGTGCAAATATTCTTCCTTCTTTGAGAACACGAAAACTCTCTTCCGCTACTTTTCGTAATACTCCTAAATACTGTTCATAACTCTCAAAAAGACCTTTATAATCAAAAGGAGCATTGAAGTATGGAGGTGAAGTAACAATTAAATGTACGCTCTCATCATCAATTTCTTCCATGCTCATTGAATTTCCAAAAATTACTTTATGTTTTGTATTCATATTTTCAGTTATTTAATATTTATATTATTATACATGCATTCAAAAAACTTATCAATGAAATCCGTCCTTGTATTACTCTCATCATAGGAGACACTCTTATATTCCTCATAATGCTCTTTGAACTGATTGACTAACCGTATCAATTTCTCATTCATGCAATTTTTCCCTTATATTTTACATTACATTAACTATTATATTACAAATTTATAATTTAGCAAGTATTAATAAATAAGATTAATATAAAGGGGTCGGAGGTTGTAAATTTGTAATTATCTCTTTTGCATATTCTTTTGTGAAAACGATTTGCTTATAAGTACTGACATTAAAACATTTTATGGCAAATATGCATTATAAGATAATTAGAACAAATTAAAGGGGTCGGAGGTTGTAAATTTGTAATTTCTTGTAAGTGATAGGAATTTAATGGTTTAGCATGTACTTGGTGGGAGGGTTGGAACCCTCCCGTACGAAAATTTCAAGGAACGATAGCAAAGAAAAGAAAGATGGAATTATTCGGAATAAATTATACATTATCTTTATCCTTTCTTTTCTGCCTTCTCTTGCCATATAATTTACTCTCTCAGAATCACTATCCATTGACTTTTTATTTATTCTGTATAATCTGTATGTAAAATAATATTTATAATTCATAACAACAGTATTGGATAAAAAAGGAGATTTCATGTCATATAAGACATTCAACGAATTAGGACTTTCGGATAATGCATTATACGCAATTTCAAAAAAAGGATTTGAGGAACCAACAGATGTTCAGGTTAAAACAATTCCTGTATTGTTAAATACAGAAAAAGACATTATTGTTCAGGCACAGACAGGAACCGGTAAAACGGCTGCATTTGCTTTACCACTTATTGATCTTATTTCGGGCAATAATAAGCATCCTGTTATTTTGATATTAACCCCCACAAGAGAATTAGCTGTTCAGGTTGCCGAGGAATTCAGTTCACTTAGGGGAAGACGAAAGATCAATGTACTTCCTGTTTACGGCGGACAATCTATTGAGCAACAGATAAGAAAATTAAAAAGAGGCACAGATATTATTGTTGGAACACCAGGAAGAATTCTTGATCATATTAAAAGAAAAACACTTCATTTAAGCAGTATTCGTTATTTTATTCTTGATGAAGCAGATGAAATGCTTAATATGGGATTTATTGAAGATGTAGAAACAATTTTAGCATCAACTGCTCATAAAAGACGAGTTATGATGTTTTCCGCAACAATGCCGACTCCTATAAGAAACCTGGCAAAAAAGTATATGAAAGATCCTGAACTAATTGCAGTTAAGGATCAATTGACAACTGAATTAACCGAGCAGATATATTTTGAAGTTGAGCATAATAATAGATTGGAAGCATTATGTAGAATTATTGATATGGAAAAAGATTTCTACGGTTTAATATTCTGCAGAACAAAAGTTGAGACCTCTAAGATTGCTATTAAGCTTTCTGACAGAGGATACAATGCCGATGCATTACATGGTGATATTTCACAATTTCAAAGAGAGAAAATACTATCTCAATTCAGAAAAAACAAAATTAGCATTTTAGTAGCAACAGATGTGGCTGCAAGAGGTATTGATATTACTGAATTATCGCATGTAATCAATTATTCGCTACCACAGAATCCCGAATCATATATACACAGAATAGGTAGAACAGGAAGAGCCGGAAAAGAAGGAATTGCAGTTACATTTATTTCTCGTTCTGAATTCAGAAAACTAATGATGATTGGAAGAATGGTTAAATCAGATATCAAGAAAGGGACATTACCTGGTATAGATGCCATACTTGATCAAAAAAGAAAAAATATCAAAAAAGAAATTGAGTTTATCATTTCAAAGGAAAAACATAGTAATTATATGCAGACAGCAGAAGATCTAATGAAAGGTAATTATGAACCCAAGTTAATCATTGCAGGTTTATTGCGATATGCATTGAAAGATGAATTAAATAGAGATAGTTATAATGATATAGAACAAACAATTGATACTAAAGGAACTGCACGCCTTTTTATAGCATTAGGAAAGCAGGATAAAATGGATAAAAGAAAATTAATTAATATGATATGTGAAAAAGCCAATATTAATGAAACAGATATTAGAGATATGCGTGTTTTGGATAAATTCTCATTTATGAATGTACCATTTGAAAGTGCGGAGATTATTATAAATGCATTTAGACAACACGGTAAAGGTAAAAGATCACTTATTGCAAGAGCAAAAGCACAGAGAAGACGCTAAAATATAAGATGGGCAGACACATATGTCTGCCCCTACTTTGTTCGACAGAACGGAAAAGAAAAAAATAAAAATAATAATAAATTTAGAAATTAAATCCTGTTTCCGCAAGACCCATAACAACAAACACAATAAAATACACAAGTCCCGATAATAATGATAATATAAAAGTCAACCATCCTGCTCTGTTCCATGTAGTTTGACATTTTTTAAAGTCATCAGTAGTATCCCATTTCTTTTTCTTATATGCTAATTCATTTCCATTAATTCCCATCCAAATCATTATACCAAAGGCTGCTAACCAACCTATAAATGGAATGACAACTACAAGAAACCATAATGCTTCATACACATCATTTGCTACGCCCCAAACAACTGGCTGCATAAATGCACCCATGTTCCAACCTTTAATATCTTCCTGCATTCCACCCTGTTCATTTGTTTGTGATGGAGCAACATTCATATTGGTTCCACATTTAGAGCAAAAGACTCCATTATCCTGATTTTCGGCACCGCATTTAGGACAATACTTAATCATTTTACCTCCTGTTCTATTAGAATTATATTGATACTAATTACCATTCCAACCAGCTAATATTGCCCAAAGATACCATGCTGCATATGCTTTAAGATTACCATTTAATGCCTGTGTATGTGCGGGTGAGCAATCATACCATTCGCCAGGATTACTGTTTTGCCATTCTGTTGCCCAATTAGATTCTCTTGTCCCATCTCCATCTAAATCATAATCACAATTATCATTTGCATATAAATCAAGATAATAATTTCTATCCGGATCATAAGATTCTATATCAGCAAAATCATACAATATTTTTTTATTTGTATTACAAAATTGTCTTATCTGCTCATTGCGTTGCTGGAGATTCCCTTCTTCACCTGTACCATCAAGATGTCCTGTCATATATACAAACATAATATCAGGATGCTCATATTCAAGATTATTCATCAATGTAAGATATGTTTCAATATTCTCTTCAGTTGCATCAGATACCTGCCCGCACCATGACCATATAATAACATTAACCTCCAAGTGGTCTCTCAAATAATTTTCTGTTGCATCAGCCCATGCAGTAAAATTCGGATTGCCCAAATCATATGCATTACTAAAAGGTGTATCATAAATTGTTAGAACAGAATCATTATTTTGTCCGCTAAATACATATTCATCCCCTGCAAAACCAATAAGGCCTTCCATACCTGTAATGATCTGACTGCCATGTGATGTATGACCATATGCAATGACCAGATCTGACTTTGCTTGTTCAATATATTCAAGTGGAATATCATTAATATCTGTTCGTGTGTGATCAACAATCACTTCTGTTTCACCAATAACAATAGGATGAGTAACAGAACAGCCACTTATAATTATTGTGAGCATAAGAAAAACAGATATGTATTTCATAATTTTCTCCTTTAATTAGATTTTATTCCCATTCAAGAATGAACTGTACAAATCCATTTCCCGGTTTAATATCACATCTAACATTGCTTAATCCACATTCTATTGCACTTCCAATATAGAATCCTGCAGCAATATAATTGTCTTCTTTACTGTATGTTGGCGCTCCTTTTAGGGTGATTTCACATTTCTGTTCATTATCCAAAACATTTACCGACATTTCACCTTGATTGTAAAATCTTGAATGCAATCTGGATATTTTTTGAAGAAATTTTATAAAGTTTTTATCATGAACAAAGGATTTATAAACGCCACTTAATACGGTTTTAGCTGAAAAAACACCCACTTGTTTTAGTTTTTCTACATCTGAATTATAAAACATTTCTACAATTTTCTTTAATATATCAACATATAATTTATAATCATACCATGAAGATTCAAGAACAGGGAAGCTTATTATATCTTTAAAATGATTTATTAGATTTTCTGCATTGCTTTCTGAGAACCTTTCTTTAATAAAATAAATTTTTGAATTTATTGATGATCCCTTAACTTTATAATCATTCATAGATCCTCACAATATCATTAATATTCTGTCTTGCTTTTTTTCCTTTTTTCTCTCCATTACCTAAAGGTAATATTACTTCAGGATGAAATTGATTAGGAATATCTAATAGATCATTAAGAAAATCCATTTCTTCCGGTGTATATGTTAAAGTTGATAGGTTTTCTTCGCGGGCAGCAAGGATAAACCATCCCACCGAAAGCCAAACGGATTCTTTATAATAAGGAGCTGTAGTATCTGCAAAAAGTATAATAAGAGCTGATGATTCTATTAGAAATGGTTTTTTTACTGTAATATTCATTTCAAAGAATTCTTTTTTCTTTTCTCCAATTTTCTTATAAAAATTATTCTCAATCTTTTCACATTCTTCTTTGATTTTTTTTCTTAAATTATCATCAAGAATTATTGCATATAACCATGGCTGCTTATTTAATCCCGATGGTGCCTGTCCTGCTTTTTCAATAATTTTAAGAATTCTATCTTTACTGATACTTTCCTTTGAGTATTTTCTTACTGAGCGGGCTTCATAGAAAATTTTTGACATTATATTAATTCTCCTTTATGGATTAAGGAATTAATTGTATTCATTAATATTAAAGTAATTTAAATATAAATCAATAACTATTTATTTTTTTGTGATTTTTAAATGAGATGGTTTTTTAAATAGTGTAGTTATTTAATCTTTATTAATTTACTTTTATAAATATTTGTACTTGTTTTCACAATAAGAAAATACATATCTGAATGCATTTTATTATTATTTAGATTATATGAATACTCTCCTTTTTCCATATATCCTTTATCAAGGACATCTATAGTCCTGCCAAGTTTATCCATTATCATGATTTCCACATATTGCCTTTCAGAAATGCTGATATTAAGATTATTTACTCCAAATAAAATATTGATTGGCTGTCTTATTTTATTGGGGAATTCATTCTCAATAATATATCCTTCTTCATTAATAAGAAGGCTCATCCCTATGGGTCCACCCACTTTCATTCTTATGATTAAATCACCTGTATCAACACCATCAGTTAACTCAGACCAAGTAATGCCGTCAGCTGAATAATAACTTGAGCCGCTTCCTTCCTGATCTGAAAGAAAATATGAATTATTTACTTGTGTCTCCGCTTCAATAACAACCCATAAATCACCCGCAGGTATTAGTGTAACTATTGATACTGTATCCTTAACAATTAAATCAATACCACCTGTTTCAAATGTTAATGCTGATGAGTAATATCTATTAATCATATCCGGATATCCGGCATTTTCTGCTGTAACAAAAAATGAATCTGTACATGAAACATCATCTTTTGCCCAGCGTCCCCATGAAACAGTTTTCAATGTACATATGTCTGAAACATAATATTTTATTGCAAAATATTTCATATCATTAATGCCTTGTTTATGCCAGCTAAAATAATTCCCAGTATTATCATCTTTTATTAAATCATAATCAATAGCTATTAGAAAAATGAATGTCAGAGTAAAAATAAACACAATAATACTTCTCTTCATTTTATCCTCCTTCTAATATAAATATAATTATAAAGGATAATTTTGTCAAGTGTATTTTGGGTTTTATTGTTTTGTTTTATAATTACTGCAAATCAGATTATGATAACTCATTGTATTTATTTTCTTACAATCTACTATATAAAGATAGATTAAATTTTTTGTAAATTAAACTGTAGAGAGAATAATAAATCAATTTAAATCTCTATTGATATTTGTTTGATTTTAACTATAAATATAGGTTAACAAGGAGTTAATTATTAAAACAAAACGCACATATAGTATTGTTGAAGAAGTATTTCATGCAACAACTCATGGTATAGGGGCATTACTCTCAATTGCCGGATTGGTTATTATGATAATACTTGCTGCATTACATGGCAATACTTGGCATGTTGTATCTTGCTCAATTTACGGAGGTACACTTGTTCTTCTTTATCTTAGTTCAACAATGTATCATTCACTTGCCAAAACAAGAGCTGCCGGAGTATTTCAAATACTTGATCATTCATCCATTTATTTTCTTATAGCAGGAACATATACTCCTTTTACACTTGTAACATTAAGAGGTGGTCTTGGTTGGACAATGTTTGGCATTATATGGGGTCTTGCAATACTTGGAGTGATCTTCAAGGTTTTTACAGCAGGTAAATTTAAACTCTTTGCAACAATCATATATCTGATTATGGGATGGCTTATTATTATTCCAATAGGCAGCATAATTAAAGCATTGCCAACAGGTGGACTTATACTGCTTGTAGCAGGCGGATTATCATATTCACTTGGAACAGTTTTTTACATGATTAAAAAAGTTCCATATTTTCATTTTGTATGGCATCTTTTTGTACTTGCTGGATCTATACTGCATTTTTTTACAGTTTTATTATATGTTATTCCCTCTTCAAATATCTAATAATCAAATAATACAGTGAGGACAGAAAATCTGTCCTCACATTTTATTTAACCGAATAAACTTTCTTTTGTAGATCTATTTGAAAAATGTAATTTTCTCAGATATATCAGTTCCTTTAATGGAAATAAAGTATATGCCTGAGACCATTTCTTTTCCATTCAATCTAAGAATTGTACCCGGATTTACATTATTAAATTCCTGTATAGTGCGTCCATCTATGTTTCTAACAATAATACTCACTATACTATTTCCTTGCACTGTAAATGACATTTCGCCAAATCCGATTTTGTTTGGTATAGATAGTAATGTATTGGATAAAGCTGAGTGCTTTTCATCCTCTATACCTGTTGTTAGATCAGATCTAACATAAATTCCAATAATTGCATCATTATCACTCTGAGCTAATGCAAAAAGCACATCTGCTCCCCTGAATCCCTCATAAAAACTTAATCCTCCTGCTACACCAGTTGCTATTGTTGGTACATAATCAAATTCTATACCTGTAAAATACATTGAATCTG
>CBDUZN010000103.1:0-7623 GCA_965371715.1 uncultured bacterium
AAGCATTGTTGACACTTCTTTTATTGAATAATATACTTTTTTACTCATTAAATTTTGTGTTCCCTTCCTTTTATTAATCGTATAATATTTGCTCTATGCATAAATATTATGAAAATACTGATAACTATCATTAATGCTAAAACAATAAATGAAAATGGGAAAATCGGATTAAATTTAATTACATTGCCAAGTATATAATAAACAATAGGTAATGATAATGCTGCAATAATAGTTCCAAGAGCAACAATTCTTGTTATCATCACAACAATAATAAAAAAACATACAACTATTAAAACAGGAATTGGGAATATAACTATAAATGCTCCAAATGATGTTGCGGCGCCCTTCCCTCCTTTGAATTTAAGATATGGTGTAAGTATATGCCCTATTATAGCAACAATAGCAACAATAACAGAAATTTCAATTATTTTACCAAAAGCATATACTGATATTAATGTAGGGATAAATCCCTTTAAGAAATCAAATGCAAATACAGGAAGTGCTAATTTTAACCCACCAGCTCTATATACATTAGTTGCTCCTACATTGCCGCTTCCAATTGTTCTGATATCTTTTTTCAATACCATTTTTGTGAGAATATAAGCGGAAGGAATACCTGCAAAAAAATATGTAATAACAAGATATAAACATAAAATTATAATAAAAATAATATTCATGCTGTTTTATCTCTGAAATACACTCTAAAATTAATATCTGGAATTTTCAATTCTTTTCGCATACTATTTATTATATATCTTTTATAGGAATTGTCAATGTTTGAAGGTGCAGATGATTCAATTACAAACTTTAATGGTTTTTCGCTTGCCTGAAATAATCGGTAAAACCTCACTCTTCTATATGGTTTAATGGGATGCTTTTTCTTTGAAATTATCTCAAAAAGTAATATATTCAAATCAGAATTTTTAAATTTTAATGGCAGATATTTATTCACTTCAATGGATTTATCAAGAATTTTAAATACATTTTTGGAATTTATAAAAGAAGTATTTATAAAGGGCAAATAATTAGCAAATTTCATTTTTTGCTTTAATTTGTCATAATATTCATTTTTATCTATATCAACAATAAGATCAATTTTATTTAAACAGATAATCACTGGTTTTAGAGACTCCATTGCTTCATCTAAAATCTTTTTATCCTGTTTTGTAACACCTTCATTAACATCCATAATTACAATAATAATATCAGATTTCTTTATTGCCAATTTACTCCTTAATACAGTATAATATTCAGTTGGTTCTTTGATTCTTGATGCCCTTCTTATTCCAGCAGTATCTATAAGCACAAAGTGTTCATTTTTATAATTCATATGTGAATCAACCGAATCCCTTGTTGTTCCTGGAATGTCTGATACAATCATTCTATTATCTCTCATAACTGTATTTACAAAACTTGATTTACCTACATTCGGCTTACCAACAACTGCCAGTTTTATACCATCCTTTCTGGTTATTTTCCTTAATGGTAGATCTTTAAATATATGCTGTTTTATTAAATCTGTATTTACTTTATGTTCAGCAGATACCTTAATCATTTTTTCAAATCCCAGTGAGTAAATATCAGGATCAATTTCCTCAGACATAGTATCCCATTTATTAATCACTAATAATACTTTATCATGAACAGTTCTTAGTTTTTTAGCAATATAATGATCATCCGATGTAATCCCATCTTTATTATCAACAACAAATAGTATTAGTTCCGATTCATTGATTGCAATATCTGCCTGTTCTTCAACTAATTTAATAAATGCAGTATTTTCTTCTGCTTCAATACCGCCGGTATCAATAAGAATAAATGTTCTATCTCTCCACTCATATTCACCATAATGTCTGTCCCTTGTTAGATTTGGTGTATTGTGAACAACTGCTTCCCTTGCTCCTATCATTCTATTGAATAATGTTGATTTCCCTGTATTTGGGCGACCAATTATAGATATTATTGACATTTTAAGTATCTCCTTATTTCATGATATTCATTAATAATTATTATCCGTTTTGATAATGATTTTTCTATATTGGATTTTTTCATTCCATCAAGAGTTAATCCGTCATCATTAAATATGCTATGCCATAACACTATATTTTTTTCATCAATTTTTTTTGCTGTTTTAATAATATCCTTACCTGTTAATAGGCCGGTTACATTAACATTTTTACCAAAAAAGTTATTTTCTGCAATATGTATTAAATGATCATTAAAGTAATTTTTTCTTTTTAAGAATTTCCCGAATAATTCTCCTGTAATCATTGCATGATCATTTTTCAAAAAACAATCCTTAATATCAAATGTTTCCTCAAGAAACTGCCTTGTCATGCCTATGCCATTATCAATCTGAGGATAATTATCATAATATATTTCTTTTGGAATTTCTACTTCTCCATTTAAGAAAAACTCATCTGAAAGATATATCCGTTTAAATGAATTCCGTTTTTTCCATGATTCAACAAGATTAATAATTTTTTTAGCATACATTTTATCAATAGATTTAATCTTGGGTAAATGTTTTCTGAACTTCGTTAATCCACATGGAACAATACCGAGCGATAACAATCCATATTTTTTTGCAAATTCCATTGTTTTTATTAAATGCTTTGAATCATTCAAATCAGGTACAAGTACAATTTGTGCATGAACAGCAATTTTATTCTTTAAAAGATATAATAATTTATCAATATTGTTTTCAGTTCCAAATATCTTTTTTCTTATATCACTCTCAATAGAATGAATTGATATATACATTGGTGTGAATTGATGCTCAACAATATCTTTTAATTCATTATCACCTAAATTACTAAGTGTAATATAATTACCATAATGTAATGTTAATCTATAATCATCATCTTTAATGTATAAGGATGGTCTGAGTTTTTTGGGATTTTGATTTATAAAACAAAATACACAATTATTTTTACAGAATAGTATAGGGATCTCTTCAAATTCAGCATTAATATTATAATAATCATTTCTTTTAATGGGAATTATCACATTAATACCTTTTGTATTTATTTTTAAAAGCATTTTATCAAAATCACTTTCATATATTATTCCTTCAAAATTATGAATATTTCTTCCATTAATGCTTAAAATAGTGTCACCTTTTTCTATACCATATTGTCTCAATATGCTTTTTCTACTTATATAGGATATTTTCAGGGACATTATCTGTAAAACCTGCTTAAACGGTGGAAATAATCAATTGCTTCTCGTCCGGTGATATATGAATACGGATTAAATCTACCATCTTTTAGTTCAATAATATTTCTACTAACAACAGTATTAATGCTTTTATATGCAAAAAATGATTCATTAACATCATTTATTTCAATTTCTTTAATGCCCTTATCAAAAAATGGATCAACATCTGCAATAAATCGTGTAATGAATATTGCCAATTGATATTTTCTTATCCTTTCATCTGGTTTAAAAGTATTATCAGGAAAAGTACTCATTATATCCCTTTCTACTGTTGAATACGCTGTTTTAGGATATAATTTCAATCTCAGATCTAATGGAATTGATGCGAATTCTACATTCATTTGAACAGGCAAAAACAATGCAAAAAGATATGCGCAATCAAGTCGTGTTAGAACGGCACTATTTTGAATATAGCGTAATTCTTTATATTGCTCACTTACTGTCATAAATGTTTTTATACTTGAAGGTGTTCTATTAAATACTGAACATCCGGAAATAAAAATCATTGTAATTAAAGTAATATATAATAATTTTCTCATAAATCATATAATATGTATAAATTAAAAATAGTCAACAATAAGATATTATTTTTTTATATTTGATTATAAAATTCTTTTTTTGATATTTTTAATGCTTTAATAATTTGCATAACAATAAATCTGGGAATAGATTTATATTTTGGAAGCATTATTGGTCTTGTAAAATCCTTTCTCCAGTATTTTCTATGTGACCCTTCCTGTCCCTCAAATGTACAACCATTCTTCAAAACTACTTTCTCTACTTCTCGCCAACTAACTGGTCTGAGTTTTGCCATTATACAGTTACTGGTATAGAAATATTATTTGTTTTAATAATTTGATAAGGTAATATTGATTTCTTTTCAACAGGTGGCTCAATTGTTAATTTTTTTGGATTGATTTTCCAGCCATGCTTAATTAAATCCTTTTCAAGAGTCCCATGTTTGATAATTTCGCTAAAATATATTCTTAAACATTCTTTGAAATTCTTTTTAGCTTCCTGAATATTTTTTCCACAAGTAGTTATATTCAATGCTGCTGAATATGCAATTATCATATCATCTTCCTTAAAAAATACGGTAGGAACTTTTCCTTCTATTTTAATTTTAATCATTTTAACCTCCTACTATTAATATATACTTATATATGGATATTGTCAACAAAATGTAATAAAAGAAAATGAAAAATAGCAGTCACAGGTTTTTTACTTATAAAATTTATGAAATGAGTAGTCCTATTAAATTAGTTATTTTATCAATAGTAGCCTTATTCACTTTGCAAATATAAACTGCATTTCTTACTTGCCAATCAAGAGATTTAATTTGATCAACTAGGACAACACCTGCAATTTTAGCACATCCTTTTACATCTACTTCAAAAGGGTACCCTTTTTCCTGTGAAGTTATTGGACAAAATATAGCAAGTCCTGTTTTTTGATTGTAACTGTGCGGAGAAATTGTAATTGCAGGTCCCCTGCCTTTCTGTTCCTGCCCTGATTGAGGATTAAAATCTAACCAAACAATATCTCCTCTTTGGGGTACATATTTACCAGATTTCTTTGCCAACATTTTCTCCGGTATCTATAGCACAATGAACATTATCAGGATTAATAAGTTCAATTAGTTTTTTAAGTTTTAATTCATTTTTTATAACCCTAATTTCTATCATATTACCTTTCTTTTTTAATTCAACAGTATCCTCATTTTTCAAATTCAATTCTTCAGCAATTCCCTTTGGTATTCTTATTCCAAGACTATGTCCCCATAATCCGATTTTATTAATCATTTAACCTCCTGTATATACAAAGTATATCCCATTTGTTTGATTTGTCAAGATAAAAAGTTCTTTTGTATTTAGGGTGGAAAATATATTATTTTTAGTTCATTATGACCAATTATATTGCACAAATTGGAGTAATATGACATCCCTTTGTCTTATTGTAAATAAGATACGAGAGTTAGTAAGGAGATTGTTCGCCTCACCACATCTTTAGACCCGCCTAGGTGGGGCGAGTCTTCGACACGGCGAATTTTCAACCCCATCACTTCGTTCATCGAAATGACTCGAAAAATACTAGATTCTTGCCCTTGCAGGAATGATTAACTCAGAGTGTTTTGTGAGGATTTGTGTTTGAGAAATTCTTTTCAATCAAACAATTTCACTGGATTCCTTCATATCCTTTGCATATTCAACATAACTTAAAGCATGTTCTTTTAACTTATCAAAAATATTTTCATCAAGTGTTTTTTTGATTATGCCCGGTACACCGGCTACAAGTGAATAATCAGGAATAATCGCATTTTCCTTTATAACAGTTCCTGCTGCAATAATGCATCCATTTCCGATTTTCGCATTATCCAATATAACCGAACCCATTCCAAGAAGTACATAATCACCAACAGTACATCCATGCATAATCACATTGTGTCCCACCGTAACATATTTGCCTATTGTAACAGGTAATTCCTCTGTAACATGTCCCATAGATAGATCCTGTACATTGGAATAATCCCCTATTTCTATATAGTTTATATCACCTCTTAACACGGTTTTAAACCATATTGAAACAAACTCACCAATTCTGATATCACCAATTAGCGTTGCATCTTCTGCCAGATAAAATGGTTTATTGGGAATTTTGTTATTAATTTTTATCAGCATTTTTTTTCACCTTTAATAAATATGTTATAATTTTCAATTCAGAAACAAAATCCATATTCCTAACAATTAAATTATCATCCCCTGTAAGTATGATTGATGTAAAATTAAGTATTGATGGAATCCCTGTTTTTGAAATTGCTGCATAGACCTCATGAACTATATATGATGGTATTGTTAATATTGCAATATCACATTTCAATTTTATATTTAAATCCTTTATTTTCCTAATATCAAATATTTCAATTCCACCAATTTTTTTACCAATTTTCTTTTTATCATTATCAAATGCTGCAACAATATTAAATGGTGTTTCTTTCATTCGTTTATAGTGAATGAGTGCAGACCCTAATCTGCCTGCTCCTATAACAAATACATTATGCTGAATTTTAAGATTTAATATATTTTCAATTGAAATAATGAAATCCGGTATATTATAACCAACTCCCTTTTTCCCAAATGATCCAAAGTAGGACAAATCCTTTCTTATCTGTGAATCAGTTATATTCATCATTTTTGATAATACTGCAGATGATATTATCTTAACACCCTGTTCGTCAAGATAATGTAATACACATAAATAATCCGCCATTCTCTTTAATGTTGATTCGGAAATAGATTTGATTTTATCTTTTTTTGTTTTCTTCATTTTCTTTTTATTTTCTCTCTTTTATTATGTTTTGTACTGGCATATTCTGAGTAATCCGAAGGATATGTTGTTCTAAACCCTCCTACTCATCTATTTATAGGTTCGCCACTACACATTCAGAAATCCGTTAATCCCTCTTGCTGCCTTTACACCATCAGATATTGCACTTATTATATCATTTTTGTTATTAACTGTATCACCACCGGCAAAAACACCTTTTTCTAATGTCATTCCATTTTCATCAACAACAATCTTATCATTTTCATTAAATATTTTTGTAGTTGATAAAAATTCATTTTCGGCACTTTGACCAATTGCTACAATTATTGTATCAATATTTTCAAGACAGAATAATTCCCCTTCTATAAGAACAGGCTTGGGTCTTCCTCCCTTTTTATCATCAATCATTTTTGCAGGTGCGCAGTAATATTTTAGTGATTTTGCACCTTTAATATATTCAAATTTAAGTGGTATTCTTTGAGGAATAATATTAATACCTTCCTCTTGTGCAGCAATAATCTCTTCATTATCTGCAGGCATATCTACTGCTCTTCTTCTATAATAAATATCAACTTCTGCACCAAGTCGTCTGCATACCCTTGCAGAATCAATAGCAACATTACCTCCACCAATTACTATAACTTTTTTACCTACTTCAATTGTTTTCCCAAGATTAATAGTTTTCAGGAAATCCATTGCATTTAATACGCCGGGTAAATCCTCACCCTTAATATTCAGTTTTCTTGATTTATGCATACCAATACCCAAAAATACTGCATTATAATCATTTCTTAAAGTATCAAAATCAATATCTCGTCCAATCTTTGTATTGAATGAGAATTTAACTCCAATTCTATCTAATAATGTTTTCTGCCTTTCTATTGTATCCATAGGTAATCTATATCTTGGAATACCTACAAATGCCATTCCACCCAATCTGTCAAATTCCTCAAATATATTAACACTGTATCCCATTAATCTTAAATAGTATGCAGTAGTAATACCTGATGGACCTGCTCCAATAATTGCAACACTTTTTCCATTATCCGGTTTCTGTTCTATTTCCATTTCATCAATAAA
>CBDUZN010000104.1:0-7594 GCA_965371715.1 uncultured bacterium
AATTATAATAAAAAATTAATAAATAAAAAATATATTATTTTAATGAATAAAACAGATTTGATTGATAAAAAGAAAAAAAATGAGATTAGAAGTATATTTAATGAATATGAACTATGTTTTTCATCACTAATAAATAATGATACGGGTGGTGTGGAGCATACAATAATGAATATGTTTAATGAAAAATAATATTGAAACAGTATTATTATCAAAATTTAAATCTATTGAAGAAAATTCAAATATAATTAAACAATCTATTGAATGGATAAATAAGAATAATGTTGGTGTTACAAAAAAGCATTTAGAAAAAGAAAAAAATAAAAACATTGTTGATTATCTATTTTATATGGGAAATGAAAAATTATTGGAAAATCCTATAATTGCAATTATTGGAAGTAGAGTTCCTAGTGATTATGGAAATAATGCTGTTGAAAGAATAATTAGAAGTATAAAAGGAGATTATGTTACTGTAAGTGGATTTGCTCGTGGAATTGATTCTGCTGTTCATAGATCTTCAGTAAAACATAATATTCCTACAATTGGGGTACTTGGATGCGGATTTGCAGTAAATTATCCTTCATCAAATAATAAATTAAAAAAAGACATTATTGATAGTGGACTGCTTTTATCTGAGTATGCACCTTTCACAAAGCCATATAGTTTTAATTTTATAACCAGAAATGAAATAATTGCTCATATATCAGATGTTCTTATTATAATCCAGGGAAAGAAAAGAAGTGGAACATTAAATACTTTAAATGCAGCAATGAAGTTAAACAAAGAAATATATGCATTACCCGGAAATATTGATAATGAATTATCATTTGCGCCAAATTATGCAATAAAATGCGGAGCATCACCAATATGTGATATTAGTAGTTTGTATTTTACAAAGAAAATTAGTGCGGCTAAACTAACTGAGGACGAGCAATCTATATTGAAGATAGTTAAAAATAACAGCAGTATTGATAATCTTATTAAAAAAGCAATATTTACAAAAAGTAGATTATTTAGTATAATTATAAATTTGGAAATAAAAGGAATTATTAAACGCACAAAAAATAATACATACGCTGTTATGGAGGATGAAGATGAATAATTTAATACCGAAAATAGAAGCAATTCTATTTTCCGCATCAGAGCCAATATCAAAAGAAAAATTCCTTAAGGCATTTGGTATTGAAAGAACATTATTAACTCATGTAATTGAATTTCTGATGGAAAGGTATAATACTCCTGATTCAGGCATTCAATTGATAGAGATTGCTGATGGATATCAAATACTTACTAAACCACATTTTGTGGATGTTCTTGAGAAATTTTTCGGTAATAGAAAAATATCCAAATTATCGGTTCCCGCACTTGAAACATTGGCAATAATTGCTTATAAACAACCCGTAACGCGTCAAGAGATTGAAGAAATCAGAGGTGTGAATTGTGATGGAGTTACGAAAACTCTTCTTGATAGAGAATTAATTATCAAGAGAGGTCATGCAGAATTGCCGGGGAAACCATCACTATACTATTCAACAAAGAAATTCCTGAACTATTTTAAAATAACATCATTAAAAGAGCTTCCATCAATTGAAGAATTGACTACAGAGGAGCAACAGGAGGAACTTTTTGATGAAAATGCGACTAAATAGATTTATTGCCTTAAATTCTACTTTATCAAGGCGTGAAGCAGATGAGTTTATTAGAATGAAGCGTGTTAAGGTGAATGAAGAAATTGCTTCAATGGGTATGATAATTGATCCTGAGACAGTTACTGTAATTGTTGATTTTCAGCAAATAAGAAATCACTCAAAGTGTACATATTTATTACTATATAAACCTCAAAATATAATAACATCAAGAAAGGATGACAAACACAGAACTACAGTAATGGATATTATACCACAGAAATTTGAAAAATTAAAACCAGCTGGGAGATTAGATTTTGATACGGAAGGATTGATTATTATGACAGATGATGGTGATTTTATTAATTTCCTTACTCATCCAAAAAACAGAGTAGTAAAAGAATATAAAGCAAAGATTTTTGGTAGATTGGATGAACAGACAATATCAAAATTGGAGAAAGGAATATGGGTTAAGGGAACAAAATACCAACTAAATAGTATTAAAGAGGATTCAAATCTATATAAATCTGATAAATCAATAATCACAATAAAGATAATGCATGGGAAAAATCGTGAAATCAGAAATGCATTAAAAGCATTTGGGCATCCGGTAATTACATTAAAGCGTATAAAAATTGGTAATTTTGATATAGATTATCTTCAAAACAAAAAATATAGATTGTTCAGTAAGGAAGATTTTAGGAAAGTATGAAGAGTTTTGCAAAGATTTTATTATTTTTATTCGTAATTGGAATGCTGATTCCAATATTTTCAAATGAATGTTATTTTCTCAGAGATCCTGAAAATAAGGATATTTCAAATAATAATATTTGTATTTATAGTAATTCAAGAAATATTGATTTAAAGTATTTATCATCTGATACCGTAACATATTATATCATGTGGCCAAGTGGTGAAGATACAATACCAGTAAAACCGGATTCACTTAATATATTCCGTATTATAATAAAGCCGCATGAGTTGAATATTGGTAAATACTGGATTGAAGTATTGAACAATAAGCAGAAAAAGAAATTGAATTTTTCATTTAGCATTAATAATCCAATAAATTATTACTTAGTAATTTTGAATTTGCTTCTTGGTCTTGTGTTCTTTATGATAGGATTAAAGTTTTCATCAAAAGGACTTACTCATTTATCTGGATATAGATTAAAAGAAATATTGTGGAATCTTTCTGATTCTACCCTAAAGGGAACATTGGCAGGTATTATTTTGACTGTTATGCTGCAATCATCAACAGTTTTTTCTGTTATGATAACAAGTTTTGTATCAGATAAACTTATTGGAATTACAGGTGCAATTGCAATGCTGGCAGGTGCAGCAATAGGCACTTCAATTATTGTTCAAATAATTGCATTTGATATTTCATTTTTCTCAATTATTATGATTATTGTTGGTTTTTATATTTATGACAGAATTAAACGCTTTAAAGAATTTGGTTCAATTATTCTTGGTTTCGGTCTTATTTTTCTAGCAATTAAAATGATGTCAGGCGCAGTAATGCCAGTACGAGATACTATAGAATTTCAAAATGTAATACTTTTTTTGCAGAATAATCCTATATGGTTATTTATTATAACAGCATTATTTACATTCTCAGTTCACTCTTCTGCTGTTACAGTAGCTCTAATTATGGGCTTATTTGCAACAGGTCAGATTCATTATGAGGGAGTTATTATAATGATAGCTGCTGCTAATCTTGGAACAACCTTTACAGCAACTATGGCAAGCATGAAAGGAAGTAATAAGGCAAAATATGTTTCAATTGTTAATGCATTAATGAAATTAATAGTAGGTATTGCTTTTCTTGTGATTGCTTTGAAATTAAAAGGATCTTTAACCTTTTTTACCGAAGATGTACGCGGAATTGCCAATATGCATATGATACTAAATGTATTTTTTGCATTTACTATGATTGGCTTTTTACCATTGATCAAATTTGTTGGTTGGAAAATAAAAAGTCATAAAAAAGTAATTTTTGATATAGAAATGATGAATAAAAGTATGACAAAAACCCCTAATATTGCATTGGGACATATTTACAATGAAGTAATAAAAATGGCGCGAATTGCATATAGCATGTATGATAAATCATTTGATGTTCTAAAAGGAAATGATTCTGCATTATTAAAAAAACTAGTGAAGAAGGATGACAGAATTGATAAATTAGAAAAAGAAATAACCATGTTTCTTGTTAATTTATCAGAAGAAGAATTATCAAAAGATATTTCAACAAAAATAAGATTATTATTGTTCATTGTTGATGAGATTGAACATATTGGAGATATTGTAAGTAAAAATCTTATGGTGATTGCAGATAAGAAAATAGAGAATAATTATTATTTTTCGGCACAAGGTTTTAAAGATATAAAGATCATGTATGAAGAAGTGAAGAAAACATTTAATAGAACCATAGGTCTTATGACAATGTTTGATGATGATGAAGCTGAGGCAATATTAAAAAGACGCAAACAATTATTAAGCACCTTAAATGAATTACATATTAAACATTTAGTCAGGATGCAGAAATCCGTAAAGGAATCTATTGAAACATCAGCTTTGCATTTAGATATACTCAATGATTATGAAAGAATAAACTTTCATTCATATAAAATATGTTGTTACTTAGTGGAAAATAAAAATAAATTTGGGGGACAAAATGATAAAAGATGTTAGTGTTAAATTATTAACAGTGCATAATGATGAAAGGGGTCGCTTAATGGAGATTCTAAGAAATGATGATGAAATGTTCACAAAGTTTGGACAGGTATATATGACAACAAATTACCCTGGAGTGATAAAGGCCTGGCATTGTCATGAAACACAGACAGATTATGTATCATGCGTTAAGGGCATGATAAAACTTGTACTTTTTGATAAAAGGGAAAAATCCCCAACAAAGGGTGAACTTAATGAGTATTTTATTGGTGATTCCAGTAATAAGCTTATTGTTATACCCCCAGGTGTGTATCATGGATGGAAAAACATTAAGCTTGAAGAATCCATTGTGGTCTCAGTGATTAACAATCTTTATAATAGAGATAATCCGGATGAAATCAGATTGCCATATAATACGGAGAAAATCCCGTATAATTGGGATATAGAATACAAATAGTATGGCATATTCCGAGTAATCCGAGGAATATGTTGTTTGCGAATCGCCCACCTAGTACGCTGGTACGCTGAGTATGCTGGTAAAGAAAGAAAGAAAGAAAAAATAAAGAAAAGATAATAATAATGTTTTGTTTAATTTATACCTCGGAAGAGAGCAAGCACAGGGGCATTGCCCCCCTACAAAAACAAATATATTCTTTGAATTACTTGTGTAGCATATTCTTCGAATTACTTGCGTAACATATTCTTCGAATTACTTGCGTAACATATTCTTCGAATTACTCAGAATATGCATTTATTTGGTTGTGTGACGTAACATGCTCAAGGAGCATGTAGGAAAAGAAATAATGATAATGTTTTGCGCAATACATTCCTCAATTCATTCGGAATGTACATGATGCAAAGGTTCAAACAATTTTTAATGGTAACTACAAACTATATAAATATAGTTGCAAAAAAAGTAAAATCATAGTAATATAATAGTATGGAAATGAATAAGCAATTAAAGTTATTAATTATTATAATAATTTCAACTACTGTATTTTTCATTATAATATTTCATATTTCATCAATATATATAAATAAGGAAAATAACCGAACATTACTTAATGCTGCAAAAACAATGGCAGATAACATTGAATTAATTGAATCAAAGAAAATGATTCTTCCACCATATTTGATCGGAATTGTTGAGTATGATGAATTTGACTTCAACAATAATAGAATTTTATTTAAGAATTTAACATTTAAAATAGAAGATTTAAATACCTATAAAAAAGTATTTATATTTGATCATCCGATTTTAAATCAAAAAAAGATACTTTTTGTTTTTGAAGAATTGAATCATTATTACGAAATGTTTAGTATACTTGTATCAAGTGTTATAATCATAATTTTAATAATTTTCCTATTATTTATTATATATATATATTTCAAAAGAAAGGAACGCATACGAATGATATCATCCTTTATTGAATTGGGAGAAATTGATCTACTGAAAGAAAAATTGGAAAATGATAATGAATTAAAATTATTAATTGGTATATTTAAAAATTACGAAATTGAATTTGATAAAATAGTAAAAACATGTAAAAGAAATGAAATCAAAATAGAAGCAGAAAATGCACTGCTTAAAAATAAAAATATATTTAAAACAGGCATTATAGAGAATGTATCTCATGAATTGATGTCTCCTTTAACTAAAATAAAAGGATATTTAGATTTTATATATCATGAAAAAATGGGGAAACTAAATGTTAGCCAAAAGTCTGGATTACTTGTAGCAAAGAAAAATGTAAATATATTATTAAAACAGATTGAACAGATATTGAATTACATAAAAGATGAGTCATTTATACTAACAAAATCATTGTTTTCTTTGAATAAATTAATTAATGATGTTATTTCTATCTACATTGAAGACGCAAGAGAAAAAGGAATAGAATTGGAAGTTGATGTTGACAATATAAAAACACCTATAGAGGGTAACAGAAATGCTTTATATGATGTATATAATAATATTCTAAGCAATGCCTTGAAATTTACACAAAAAGATGGTAATATAAAAATAATTGGATATGAAAAACTAATTGACAAAACTAATTACTCGATTGTGAAGATAATTGATTCAGGTATTGGAATATCTTCCAACAAATTAGAGTTGATCTTTGAAAAATTTTATCAAATTGAGCATGATGAAAATAGAAAATACCAAGGAATGGGACTTGGACTGACAATCGCAAAAAATATTGTTAATGAACACAATGGTTATATTGATGTAAGCTCAATTGTAGGTAGAGGCAGTACAGTTACAATAGGAATTCCTATTTCGGAAAAGGAGGGTTAGAATGAAGAATAATAAAAAGATACTTGTTATTGATGATGATGATGATATTCTGAATCTTATTAAAATTATTTTATCAAATAAAAATTACGAAATGTTTTCTGCAACAACAGGAGAGGAAGGAATAAGAATGGCTATACAGCAAAAGCCGGATTTGATTTTATTGGATATTATGATGCCAATAACAGATGGTTGGGAAATTCTTAAAATGTTGCACACAGATGAGAATACTAGAAAAATACCAGTTGCAATGTTAACTTGTAAAACAGATGTAAAAAATAAATTGATTGGTTTGCAGGAAGGTGCAATTGATTATATAACAAAGCCATTTTCACCAGAGGAATTGATATCAAGAGTAGGTGATATATTTAAAATATTTGATAAAAAAGGATAATGAATGAATGAAAAAGATTACTTCAAGCTTCATACTGAATGGCTGAAGTTTAAAAGTTGTCTTTATGATATGAATACAGGACTTCCTGTTTTACATGTTGTTTTAGAAGATATTAGAAAAATGCTTGATGAATACGGTAAACTGGGAATTATGTATATTGATATTTCAAAAGATATTGAATCGCTTTATGGTTGGCAGATATATGACAAATTGGTAAGATTGTCAGCAAATAGGATAAATACATTGAAAAGGGAATTACTTCCTTCATCAACAGTAATTGGATTAACAGGGGTTAGATCCGGAGAAATGGTTTTATTTTTTCCAACAGATAAAGCTGGTAATTCATTAAATGTATCAATGATAGAAAAAATCATTCACAGAATGAATAACGATTTAGAAACTGAGCTACCTGGATGGGAACCTGACTATGTTTTTTCGACAAGGGTTTTCAGATTCGGATACTCATTTATAAAAAAACAAACAATCATAAGAACAGAAAGATTGATTATATCTGCAATTGAAAAAGCAAAACGACTTATTGACATGCAGAAAGAGGAGTCCAGACTTGATAGAGATCTTAACCTTGAATATATCATAGTA
>CBDUZN010000105.1:0-7432 GCA_965371715.1 uncultured bacterium
TATGGATTGGACTTCTTAAGAATAGTCAGGGTTGTGAAGTTCTCTATAATATTATTGAAAGAAGTGGTGTGGAAAGAAAAGATATAAAATTTATTATTGTTGGATATCCTGTTAATATTAAACTAATGAACGAAAAATATAATAATGCTGTTTTTACAGGAAGAATGAATTTCGAAAATCTTCCATCAATAATTAAAGATGCTGATTTATGCATATCAACAAAACCGGATTCATCGCAAGGAAGTCATAAATTAATTATGTATGGAAAATATGCAAAAAAGATACTTGCAATTGACTCAAAAGCAAGTCGAGAAATATTGAAAAGGGAACAAATAGTATTGAATAGAAAAGAATTAATAAATGCTATTATGGAGAAAATATGATAACAACTTTGATTTTGATAAGCGCCTCACTAATATTTACTATTTTAGAATTAAATATTTTGGCTATTTCCTGTTTATGTGTTTCAATAGTTTTTGTATTGTTTCATAAAAAGAAAAATGGAAAAACTGCTATTGCAGAACAAACAATTAATAAATATGTTTTAACTTCAAATGTTTTAAGAATGCATAGAATATCAGATATTATTGATTGCGGGCTTTTGGATGGACATTTTCTTATTTCAAAAGTATTTATTAATAAATTATTGGAAACGGACAGTAAAGATATTTTAAATAATGATTATTCAATGGAAAACATTGAATATTCAAAAAGAAATGATTTAATTATGGAGATACCTATTGAGGACAATATTACATCATATTTTAAATATGCATTTGAGAATTCATGTACAATTGTCATTACAAAAGAAAAAGCAGCAAATAATTTATTCAAAATATTCAAAGTAAAAAGTATAAATTTGGAGTATTTGAGTTCTGAAAATAATAGGTTTAAACAAGGAAAAAATATTCATTATGTTATAACGAAAAAGAACAAGAATAAGTATGAAGGATATCATACAAGTAATGTGAAGATATTTTTAAATAGCAACAAAAATATATCATATGGAATAAAATATGGAAAAATCAATAATGTACTAAAAATTAAAAACGATACAAGTCTTATAATGGAGGATGATAATGACGATTGATATAATAATTGCAGCAGCTGGGAAATCATCCAGATTTGATTCGAAAACAAAGAAACAATTTTACAGTATAAATGGAAAACCGATTATAATTCATACTATTGAGAAATTTCTATCATTCAAGAACATCAACAATATTATTGTAGTTACAGCAGAAGAGGATATTGATTCATTGCAAGAGATTTTAAATAAGCATGATATAGCCAATGTAAATATTGTTGTTGGAGGGTGTGAAAGAGCACAATCAGTACTTAATGGGTTGATGGTATCAGATGCAGAATATGTAATGATTCATGATGGAGCAAGACCATTTGTCAGTGAAACATTAATAAAAGAACTTATCAGTAAAAAGGAAAGTAATAGCATTGTAATTCCTGCTCTTAATCCTGTTGAAACAGTTAGATACAGGAACGGTGATAGTATAAATATATTAAAAAGGGAAAATGTATTTTTAATTCAAACACCTCAGATATGTAGGAGAGAATTACTTTTATTATGTTTGAAAGATAAATTGAATGAGAAATGCTATTATACGGATGATGCTGAATATATTGCAAAGAATGGTGGTAATATTGTGTTTATTGATGGAGACAGAAATAATATTAAGATTACTTCTATTGAGGATATTAATATAAATCCGTTAAAAGCAGAGGAGAATGAATGAGAGTAGGAATTGGATTTGACGCACACTCATTTGATGAAAATAGAAAACTAGTTATTGGCGGAGTAGAAATTCCTTATAAAAAGGGATTGAAAGGACACTCTGATGCTGATGTTTTGATTCATGCAATTATGGATTCATTGCTTGGAGCGGATTCAAAAAGAGATATTGGATACTATTTTCCTGATAATGATAAAAAGTATAAGGGAATTTCTTCACTTGAATTGCTTATGAAAGTTAAGGATATTATTAATGGGAAGATAGGCAATATTGATACTGTAATTATTTGCCAAAGTCCAAAATTGTCCGATTATATAGATAAGATGAATGAAAAAATATCAGAAATACTTGAAATTTCTATAAATCAAATCTCAATAAAAGCAACTACAACAGAATATATGGGATTTACTGGAAGAGGTGAAGGCATTGCGGCTATATCTATTGTATTAATGGAGAGTTCTTGAAAAAAATTATTATTGTTTGTTTACTTATTTGTATTTCATTAATGTTATTTGCAGACATAAAAGCAAATATAATTAATTATTTAGAATATCGGAATATCCCTAAGTGGCTTATAGTTGTACTTATATCAATGTTACCAATATTTGAATTAAGAGGTGGAATACCAATTGCAATTAATTTGTTTGATATGAATATATTTCTTTCTTATGGTCTTGCTGTATTAGGCAATATGATACCGGTAATACCTATTCTTATTTTTCTTAATAAAATATATAAATTATTTTCAAAATGGAAATTTACAAAAAAGCTTTTTGATTCATTTTTTAAAAGAACAAAATCAAAATCTGAACAAATAGAAAAATACAAAATGTTAGGATTGATTGCATTTGTAGCAATACCACTTCCAATAACAGGTGCGTGGACAGGATCAGTTGCCGCAGTTCTTTTCAATATTGAATTAAAACATTCAATATTATCAATTCTTGCAGGAGTTCTTATTGCAGGTGTTATTGTTACATTACTTTCTGTTATGGGATTTTGGGGAGCATTAATTGCAGGTACAGTACTTATTATAAGTGCAATTATCTCAATTATGAAATCACGCATATGATTGAAAAAGGAATTATCCTCGGAGTATTCGATACAAGAGTTGATGAATTATATATAGAGAGACGAATTAGTGAAATGGAAAGTCTATCCAGAACAGCTGGAATAGATGTATTTGAAACTGCTTTACAAAAAATTGCAAAAATAAGTCCATCATTATATATTGGTAAGGGAAAAGCGGAGGAAATTAAACAATATGTTGATGAATATGATATTGATGTAATTGTATTCTCTGTTACTCTTAATCCTGTTCAATTAAGAAATTTGGAAGAGTTTTTCAAAACAAAGGTTATAGATAGGAATCAATTAATTCTTGATATATTTTCAAAAAATGCAAAAACAAACATTTCAAAAATTGAAACAGAACTTGCACAATATACATATATGTTACCCCGTTTGGCAGGAAGAGGTATTCAAATGTCAAGAACAGGAGGGGGTATTGGTACAAGGGGACCTGGCGAAAAAAAACTGGAGGTTGATAGAAGAAAAATCATGAAGCGCATTGGCACTTTGAAATTGAAGATAAAAAAATATGAGCAGGATAATAAAGAAAGGAGAAAGAGACGGGAAAACACATTCACTGTATCCCTTCTTGGTTACACAAATGCCGGTAAATCTACAATAATGAATTCTCTTACAAAAAATTCTTTAACAGTGAAAAATAAAATGTTTACAACACTTGATACAACATCAAGACGATTATTCAGAGATATTGTTCTTACAGATACAGTTGGATTTTTGGGGGGATTACCACATGAACTTATATCATCATTTTCATTAACAATGTCAGAAGCAATTGAAAGTGACTTAAAACTAATAATAACAGATATATCAGATAAATATGTGGAGAATATTCTTGATGATGTTAATAAAACATTGAATTCTTACAATAGTAAAGCCGATGATAGAATATATGTATTCAATAAAATGGATAATGCAGTTCCAAATGCTGGTATTAATAGTATCAGAAATGCTTATCCAAAAGCATTGTTTGTGAGTGCAAAAAGTGGATTGAATATGAATAAATTGAATGAACTGATAATTGATAGATATTTGAATAATTTAAATCATATAGAAATTGAGATGGATTCAGAAAATAGTGATATAATGAATTATCTTTTAACTCATGGTATAATGAAAGAAAATAAAAAAAATAAAAATAAAATGAATGTGTATCTAAAAAATAGCGATTATAATTATTTTTTGAAACATTATGAAAAGGAGAAAAAATGAAAATATTTATTATTGGTTTAGGGAAATTAGGGCGAACATTACTAAATGCATATCTAACTGTGGATAATGTAAACCTGTATATCTATGATAGGGATAAAACAAAGGTAAGCAATATTGTTGATAATAAAAGAGTTTTTCCAGTATATAATATAAATGAGATTAGTGATGTAGATACAATATTTATAACAGTTATTGATAAGACAATCTTAAACACAATGGATAAATTGAATGAATCATTTAAAGGTGATATTGTTATAATGAGTGCATCTATGGAAATGAAAGAAACATTAAAACACAAAAATAGTGATTCAAATCTTATCTTAATGCACCCAATTCAAACATTTTCTGATGCAAATAGCGGAAAAGAATCATTTAAAGGTATCTATTTTACAGTTGAGTATTCAGATTCCATTGCATTTATAGTTGAATTTTGTGATACTTTTGAATGTAACTATATTGTAGTAAGTCAACAATTTAATCGGATTAGTTATCACTTATCATGTCTTATTGCCAGTAATTTTCTTGTAATAATGATTAAGATGGCATCAGATATGATAAATAATTCTGGTTTATCTGATGAGAATGTTGAACATTATTTATATCCGATAATTGATAAAACAATAATGAATATTAAAAAAAATGGAATATGCGAATCATTAACAGGACCTGCAATGAGAGGCGATTATAATGTAATAAGGAAACATATTGAATCAATTAATGATGATGATTTAAAAGAAATTTATAAATTGGTAATGAAAAAAAATCTTGAACTAATCAAGGATAAAAATATTGAGAATTATGAAGAAATGGAGTCACTAATTAATGGAAAATAATTATGCTGTTTTGAATATTGGCAATACAAGGAATTCATTTGGATTTTTTTTAGAAAATGAAATAATTTATAAAACACATATATTAGAAGATGCAATTGAATATATTGTAAAAAATGGTTATTCATGTGTATATACTATAATGGTAAATAATGACAATTATCAAAAAATGAAAAAAGAATTAAAAGGAAAAGTGGATATTATATTATTAGAAAAAGAAAAGGAATTATTTTCATCAAAGTATAATATTCAACAAATTGGTATTGATAGATATATTAATATTTATTATGCAATGAAGAATAATATGTATCCTTCGGTTATTATGGACCTAGGCACTGCTGATACTTTTGATTATATTGATTCACAAGGAATTCATTTGGGCGGATTAATTACACCCGGATTACAGGTATTATTCAGATCTGTTAATATATCAACAGATAAATTGCCAGAATTAAATCCACAATTCAGAGATATAATATATGGTGTTGATACCGAAACGGCGTTAGAGCAAGGTATTTACGGGCAATGGCTTATAACTGTAATCAATTATGCTTCATTATTAAATGATGAATACGAAAACTCATTAAGAATTATTGTGACCGGCGGAAATGCTATAAGAATAAAAGATTTTATTCAAAATGTTGAAATAGATAATCAATTTACAATTAAGGGTATTAAAGAGTATGCAGAAGAATTTTATAATGGAAAATGAAAAAGATATTGAAATTGTTGTGGATTATATGATTGAAAATATATCAAAGAAATCGGTTATTCTATTAAGCGGAGAACTTGGCAGTGGAAAAACAACATTTGTAAAATATTTTTCGTCTAGATTTGATATCAATAATGTGTCAAGTCCTTCATATAATATTATTCATATATATAATAATGAGATAACAATTTCGCATATAGATTTTTATCGTATTCATTCTGATATTGAGATAAAGGAATTAAATATTTATGAAAATATAGAAGAATCTGACTATACATTTATTGAATGGCCTGGGAACATCAAGAAGTCATTGACGCATTATAAAACATCTTATGTTGAGTTTGATATTGTTAATAACAGGCATATTGTAAAGGTAACAATATGATTATTTCAATATCTACTGTAACAAAGGAATGTTCTGTTTTAATAATTCATGAAAAACAAGAATACTTTCGTTCTTTCATAAATACTGATATGATAGAAACATTACCAATGATTGTTAATGAATTTCCCGATAAGTCCTCTTTATCAAAATTGAAAACTCTTTTTGTTATAAAGGGGCCTGGTTATCATACTGGTTCACGCATCGGTATATCATTTGCAAAAGGGCTTGCAGCAGATATAGAAAATAGTATTATATATGGTGATTCCCTTGAAATCCTTTCATACAAATATCCCGAATATGGTTTTATTACAACACTATTAAAAGCAAGAAATGGTGTATATCATTTTGCTCTTTTTGAAAAAAAGCAAAATATAATAAAAAGATTATCAGAAAATGAATTTGTTGAAGAAGATAATCTACTAAAAAGAATTAAAGGTGTTGTTATTGGTGAAGGTGTGAAATATCTTAAAAAGGAAATCATTGAAAATAGTCAAATAGGAAACATATACTATCCTGATGCAAAAACAGCATATAATTTCTTTATTGATTACCCGGATGGTTTAAAATGAAAGGAATTGGAATCCTTATACCTGCCTTTAATGAAGGTAAGCATATTAAGCATCTTTTGAAATCAATAAGATCATCAACTACTATAGATATAAATGTATTTGATGACGGATCTGGTGATGATACATATATAATTGCAAAGAAATATGCTGATAATGTTTATAGACACAAAAGTAATTGCGGTAAAGGTAAGACATTACTTGATGGAATAAGAAAAATGAAAGGACATTATGAATATGCAATACTAATGGATGCAGATGGACAACATAGACCTAAGGATATAAAATCATTTACAGAAAATGATTATAGAGAATATGATATTATTATTGGCGAGAGAGACATGAATCTTAATAATATGCCTTTTGACCGATATTTTACAAATAGACTTACTACACTTGTTACTTCAATTTTTGCAAAAACAAAAACATATGATTCACAATCCGGTTTTAGAATGATAAAAATTGAAAGTATTTTAAATATTCCAATAAAAACATATAAATTCCAAATGGAATCAGAAATGCTTATAAAAGCAGGAATTATGCAAATGAAAATTGGAAAAGCAAAAGTAAAAACAATTTACGGTGATGAAATATCAAAAATTGATCCTATAAAAGATACTTTACGATTTATTAAAATGACATTGGAGGTTTTATGGCTTTGAATATACTTCTATCAAATGATGATGGTATTAATGCTGAAGGAATAGTTATTCTTGAGACAATCATAAAAAGTATGGGACATAATATTTTTATTGTTGCTCCTGATAAAAATCAATCGGCAACTAGTCATTCATTGACATTGACTAAGCCATTAAGAATTCATGAGATTTCTAAAAATAAATGGAAAACAACAGGAACCCCAACTGATTGTGTTCTTATTGCAACACATG
>CBDUZN010000106.1:0-7431 GCA_965371715.1 uncultured bacterium
TCTTTCATAATTATTGCTGATTCCAATTCTGCTCTTATTTGATAATATTTCACTACATCAATCGGATCACTCTGCACTTTTAATAGAGTTGAATCAATTGCATTTTGTATTGATTTAATCAATTCTATTTGTGTTTTTAATGTTTTTGATTCCTTTGAATGATCTTGCTTAAACATAAAATAATCCATTTGTTCTTCAGCTAATTTTGAATACAACATGGTTATTGCTGAATTTTTCTGCATTGCTGAGTTTTCTAGTGTCTCCACATTTGTCTGCTTCTGCCATAAAATATATTCATTGTTCAATTTTTCAACAACATTAATTTGTTCTTCATAAAGTTCATTAAGCATTCCTAATTGGCTTTTTAATTTCAGTTTATCAAGATATGACATTGCCTTATTTAAATATACTATATAATCATCACATATTTCAGCAGCAAATTTGGGGTCAGTATTTGTATATGATAAACAAAGTATTTCAGATGTTGTAATATTTAATTTTGTGCTTTTCTTCAATTTTTTTCTTGTAAGAAGCATAGATTTCAAGCCCCATTTTTCTATTAAGTTATGCTTAATAATAATACTATCAATAACAATATCACTTCTCAGTAAATCAGAATATAAATCTACTGTCATTGCACTAAATCCACCAAGATTCATTCCACTACTCAATTTTGATATTGAAGTTAATGAACTGAGAAGAGATTGTTTACTTCCTTCCGGAGGTACAATAGCAATATTTGCCGTATATGATATTGGAATAATAAACACTATAATAATTGAAATTATTATACTTATTAATAATGTTAATGAAAGAAATCTTCTATAATTCACAAGTTCAATAAAAAAGTCAATTGTCTGCTTCATCTTAACCTCTCATTAAAGGATTAAAGGTGTAAGTATAGTAATTATGGAATATATACCAAGAAAAATTGATATAATAAGAGATACATCTTTTGCAACACCAAGAAATGATTTTCCAATATACATTGAATATCCTGGTTTAATCTCATCACTATTGTTTATTCTCTTTCCATTCTCATCTGTTACAGTAACTTTACCCAAATCCCCATTATCACTAATGCCGCCTGCAAGACCAATATATTCTTTTACTGTAAAACCCGGTGTATATGGAAAATCTCTTTGATAATTAACATTTCCGCGAACACTAACAGATTGAGGATACAAGAATATTTGATCCTTTGGTAAAACAATATCATCTAAATCAACCACTATCATCTCTTCTTTTCCTTCCTGTATAACATATACTGTATTTGGTTCACTTGATAAAACTCTTGCTTCTACGAAATTTATATAATATCTATAAGTTTTTCCCCATTGAAAAAAAATATAATTGCTTCTCCCTGATCCTATGGATACAGTTACTTTATTCATATCTCCAAATGCTCCAATAGTAACAAAAACACTGTCAATATCAAATTCATTTTTATAAACATCATTTATCTTTTTTGAAATCTCACCTAAGGTCATCCCTTTTGTATTAATAATTTGCCAAGGGAAATAGTCTCTTCTTAAATCACTACCATCTCCTTCTATTGCTGCTTTTTCTCTTTCAATATTTATAAGTTTTAAAATTAAGTAATTATCATATTCAATACTACTTCTAAAGCTAAAACTATGTACAGTTGTTTTATCCAAAAGAAAAATATCCAATCCATCTCCTGGAATAGGTTTATACTGATAAATGTCTGGTATCTCAGAATATAATATAATCACTAACATGAGTAAAATGATTATAGTAAATAGTTTTTTCATTTATCCTCCTGCATTTTGCTAAAAAATCAAATTTTTATATGCATTATATGATAAGCCAAGGACTTGTCAACAGTTATTATTTCTTATTACCAATACCTACCTTCACTTTTCTGAATCTGGCAGGAGAAGATCCATGAGACATTGCTGATGTTTGTACCGGTTGCCCTTTACCACAATTTACAACACCCCAAACATCCCAATAATTTTCATTACATATAGCATCACATCTATTCCAAAATTTTGGAGTAATATCCTGATATGATACATTTTTCAACATATTTGTGATTTTGCCATTCTTTATTTGCCATCCAACTTCACATCCGAATTGGAAATTAAGACGCATTTGATCAATAGACCATGATTTATTTACTTGCATAAATATACCATTTTTTGTATCTTTAATTAATTCATCAAATTCCCATTTTCCAGGCATAAGGGATAGATTGGGAATTCTAATAATTGGGATATTGCTGAATCCATCAGCTCTATTTCCACCCTTAGATCGTTTATCACCAATTGTATGTGCAAGTTCTCTATTTGTTGAATATCCGGATAATATACCATTTTTCACAATATTCCATCTTTGTGCTTTTACTCCATCATCATCATAACCCTGTGTTGCTAAACCCTTTGATACGGTATTATCTGCAACAAGATTAACAATTTCTGAACCATATTTGAATTTATTATATTTTTCCTTTGTTGCAAATGATCTTCCGGCATAATTTGCCTCAAAACCCAACACTCTATCAAGTTCTGTTGCATGTCCAACAGATTCATGGATTTGAAGAACAAGTTGTGAGCCATCTAATATTATATCTGTTGTCATACTCGGACATTCTTTTGCTTTCAATAACTGAATTGCCTCATCTCTAATTCTCTCAGCATTTTCCAAAAGTTCCATTGTTTCAATAACTTCATATCCACCACTATAGTACTGTCCTCCAAAAGATGCTGGGAAAGACCGTTTCTGCATATCACCATTTCCAACTGCAAAAACCGAATATCCGGCACCACTTTTTATTATATCCTGAAGTATTTCACTTCCTTCGGAATTAACAAACCATTTTCTTACATTATCAAAAAACATTGATACTTCCGATACTTTAATTTCTTTTTTCTTTCTCAAAATTTTATCAATTTTATCCATAAAATCAAGTTTTTTCTCAAGTGGAATTAGAAAAGGATTTTTTAGAATCGGAGTAAACCAATGATCCTGATATGCTGGTTCTTTTGCCCATTTTACTGGTTTATCCTGAACAATCTTACTTGCTTTTGCAATATTAACTGCTTCAATTGCAGTTCTTTTTATTTCTTTTGAATTAACTTTATCAGAAGAAGCAAATCCCCATGCTCCTTTGTAAATCACTCTAATCCCAAAACCAAGTTTATCAAATATATCAGCTGTAAATTCACCATTTCTAATTAATAAATTTTCACTTTTCATATTCATAATTCTGATATCTGCATAATCAGCACCAAGTGATGTTGCTGTATCAATTGCATTTTTTGCAAATTTCCACATAATGCCTCCTAAAATTCGGTTAAACTTGTAAAATTAAAATTCTTTATTTTCATTGCCGGCACATTGAAGCCACCCCAGAAACCACCACTCTGTACATAACTTTTATCTCCAATCATTTCAACATTATTTAAAGCTCCAATTATGGATTCTGTAAATCTGAAATTTTTCACTCCACTCTTGACTTTACCATTTTCAATAAGAAATGTACCATTTCTGGTCATACCTGTTATTAATGTATTCATTGGATTTAATATATTAACATAATGCAATCTTGTTACAAGGATTCCATTTTTTGTTGACTCAATCATTTTATTAATACTATCATTCCCCTTATGAATATGTAGATTAAGTGGAATAGGTCCAAATGGTTCATCTGCTCCCAATGAATGTCCGGTATTTTTCATGTTCAATTTTTTTGCCGTTTTTCTATTTGTTACCAAACCAACTGCTTTACCTTTATCAATAAGAGTAACTGCTTTCCGTGGATATCCTTCAAAGTCAAATGGAATACCTGATCCATTTTTAAGATAAGGCTCATCTGATAAAGTGATTTTCTTATTACAAATCTGTGTATTCAATTTTCCTGTTAAATAACTGCGCCCCTCTATATATGCCCCAGTATTAAAAGTACTGTATGCAAGAAAAGAAATCAAATCAGCAACTGCTGCCGGTTCCAATATTACTGTGTGTTTTCCCGATTTAAGTTCTTTTGGGTTTTTCCCGATTAATGCTTTTTTTATTGCTATTTCTGTTAATTTCTTAATATTTAGGTTTGAAAAATCAGCATCAATTCTTTCTGCCCATCCTGATGAATTTTTTCCCATTACAGTAATTGAAAATTCTCCAACTGTTGCTTCATGATAAGCATATGCCCCTTTGTTTGTTGCAAAAACAATATAATTCTTTGCATTTGACACTACTCCGGCTCCTTTCAATTTATTCTTCTTGCATAATTGAATAGCTGATTTAATAAGATTTGCTTTTTTTAAGGATGTAACTTTTTCAGTATTTGTATATGAATTTATTACTTGTTTGTAATTATATTTTTTCCCATTTACACCCAATGTTTTACTCTTATTGCTGTTCTCTGCAATTTTCATTGCTGCTTTAAGACATTTATCAATATTATCTTTTTCCAATGATGAACTATCAATTTTTCCGATTTTTCCATTTTTCTTTAATCTAATACTAAATGGAAATTCTGTTTTTTTCACATTTTGAGTTATTTCATTTTCGGAGAATCTTGTTAAAGCACTCTCTTCTCCCGTTATCATAATAGATGTTTCTTCTGCTTTACTTTTCTTAAATACTTGTTCAATAAATTTTTCAATGTTTTTTTTCTCATTCATAATTTACCTCGTTTTTCTTCAATAATTATTAATAACAATGCATCGGATTTTATTATTTTCATATTCTCATTTTCATTAAGCTTAAAAAAATCTCCTTTATTAAACTTTATTATTCTTTCATCTATGTTGATTTCAATAAAACCTTCAAGTACTACTGCTATTTTTTGCTTGAAAAAATATTCTTCTGAGTATTCTCCCCTACATTTGCATAAATACATATTTGCATGTTTGCAGGTATCAAGCTGTAGTTTTTCATTTGGTTTCAATTGATCATTAATTTCATACAAATTAATCTTTTCCACATATTCTCCTTAGATTTATTTTACCTTCTCTTATAATATCTATTTTCCCATTTTTAACTTCAATAATAGTTGATGGTAATTCTTTTGTGGATATATTGTTATATATTGATATTTTAGGAAAATGATATTTAATCTCTTTTCTATTTGTTATTACAAAATTTTCAGATAAATTTAAACTTGTTGTTGCCAATGGTTTTTCAATATATTCAATTAAATCCCTTAATGATTTTCTTCCGGGAACACGAATAGCAATCTTATTATTTTTCATTAATAATCTATTCAATCTTTTTTTGGAACAAACAATCAAAGTAAGAGCACCCGGCATATACTTCTTAATCAATTCTTTTTCTCTTTCATTAATAAAAGTATATTTTTCTACCATTTTTAAATCACTAAAAAGTAATACAAGTGGCTTTTCTTTGTTTCTCTTTTTTAATGTAAATATTTTCCTGATTCCTTTAATATCATCATACATACATCCAATGCCATTAATAGTATCGGTTCCAAAAATAATTGGATTATGTTTCTTTAATTCATTAATAGTATTTTTAATCTTTTTTCCATTCATTACGCATTTCTTTAATTTTTTCTCTTATTGACTCATCATCTACCGCTGCCATTTCAGCAGCAAATACTGCAGCATTTTTTGCTCCTGCTTTCCCTACTGTAAAAACTGCAACAGGAATACCTGATGGCATCATCACAGATGCATACAAAGAATCAATACCTTTTAAAGGCGATGAATCAATAGGCACTGCCAAAACCGGCAAAAGTGTGTGTGAAGCAATAACCCCAGCAAGGTGAGCAGCATATCCTGCTCCTGCAATAATAGCAAAATACCCATTTTTTGTAGCATTTATGGCAAAATCCCTAACCTTTTCAGGTGTTCTATGAGCAGACATAATAAATTTATTATAATTGATTCCAAATTTTTCCAATGTTTCAAAGCATGGATTCATTGTACTTTCATCTGATTTTGATCCCATAACAACTGCTACCTTCATTATACCTCCTATAATGAATTAATATAATCAATAAGAAAAGATCTGTGATTTTCATTGCTCATTGAAAAACTATCTGAAATATCAGTAATCTCCTGAAGTATTTCATATACATAATCATAATCACCTGTTTTGTAAACAGATATCAATCCCATTTTATTCATATCATTACCCTGTATCAAAGAATCAATAATATATTGATTAGTAATATATCCGTATTCATCTATAAAAATCCGATAAACCGTATCTGCTTTTATTGTACTATAAAAATGGTAATAGGTTAATGCTGCAAATAGTGTGTATATTGTATCACTATCTGTTTGTCTACATTCATTAACATATATTAATGAAGAATCCGGCATATCCATAAGAAAATATGTATAAGCTAATCCGGATATATTCATTATATTATCAGGGGAGTATGCATAATCCCTTAGAAATTCCTTATGAGCAGCATTTATATCATTCGTTTTCAAATAATGCCATCCATCCGTTTCCACAGAGAAAAACGAACATGCAGTTAATATTAATATAAATACGGCTAAAATAATTTTATTATTTTCCATATACTGCTTTTGCCCTTTATAAAATATATACCTGTTGGTATTAAAGAAAAATCAATAGTTTTTCCATTTATCTGTTTTACCATTCTACCTGTATAATCATATATTGAATATTCACCATATTCTCTTTCTAAAATATTACTCTTTAAAAATATTGTTTTTTTATTACTTTCTTTGGAATATATTGGATAGTATTTACTTGCATTGTATTTAATATAATAGTAACCTGATTTATCTGTAGTAAAGGATATTTTGTCTGGATATCTATTTATATCAATTTCAATATTATTATGAATCACTGAGTAGGATGAAGGATTCTTTTCTACAAATATCTCAATATTTACAGGAGAACAATTATCTGTATTAATATGCATTGATTTATCACTTATCAAAGTGACCATGCCGCTGCTATTGCCTGAAAACCCAATTTTGGTTTTTCCATTAAAAATATAACTTGTTGTATCAAGTGGTGATTTTAAAGCAATTTCCCTGCTCATTGAATCCCTATCTCCATTATCATTTACATATATATTCAATGTATAGATTCCGGTGTTTTTACCTTGTATTGTTGTACAATAAATATTATCAATACTACTCAAATCGGTTCTCTCTGTATGGTTTTTCCAATTAATTGTTGCGGAATCCACTATTACTCCTGATTTTAAAGGTCGCATGAAAACATCAACACTATTTTGAATATGATCATAATCAATGATTTTTACAGAAACGGGAAGAGAGAAAATGTAATCAGGTAAAGGATATCCCCATCCGTATTCATTATCAAATCCACTATTCCCAAGATCAATACAGTTCTCTATGAGGATATTATTTATTTCATTAATATTACTATAACCTATTGAATAGAGAAGTCCAATAATTGCTGTTAAATGAGGTGCAGCAAATGAAGTGCCTTCTC
>CBDUZN010000107.1:0-7305 GCA_965371715.1 uncultured bacterium
CATAAACAATCTATGCAACAAGATTTTCTGTATCTGTATCGCTGATATTATGCTTTTTTAGCCATTTTTTTCTTTTTTCGCCTAAATCTTTCTGGATTTCATCGCTCTGTTTTTTATACTTTGCCGCACTTTCATAATCCTTTCTCCTTACTGCCAATTCACCACTTTGTGAAAGATCATTAAGTTTTTTCTCAAGCATCTTCAATTCATCCGGCATTGATAAAATCTTTATTTTCAATCTTGCTGCCGCCTCATCAATAAGATCCACTGCCTTATCCGGTAATTTTCTTTCAGTTAAATATCTACTTGATAATTTTGCTGCCTTTAAAATTGCCTCTGAAGATATTTTTACTTTATGATAATCTTCATACTTACTTTTCAATCCTTCCAAAATTTCAACAGTTTCCTCTATACTTGGCTCATTAACAATTACCGGTTGAAATCTTCTTTCCAATGCTCCATCCTTTTCTATGTATTTCCGGTATTCATCAAGTGTAGTTGCCCCAATTGTCTGCATCTCTCCTCTTGCTAATCGCGGCTTCAACATATTTGATGCATCAATCGCACCCTCTGCGTTTCCAGCTCCAACAATTGTATGAAGTTCATCAATAAATAAAATAATATTACCATGTGAATTCACAATCTCATCAATAATAAGCTTCAGTCTTTGCTCAAACTCTCCTCTAAATTGAGTTCCTGCTACAAGTGAACCAATATCCAATGCTACAATTTTTCTATTCTCAAGATTTTCAGGCACATCCTGTTCAATGATTTTCAAAGCTAATCCTTCTACTATAGCAGTCTTACCAACACCCGGCTCACCAATAAGCACAGGATTATTTTTTGTTCTTCTTGATAATATTTGTATAACCCTCATTATTTCTTTTTCTCTGCCAATTACAGGATCCAATTTCCCGCACTTTGCCATTTCAGTAAAATCCCTTGTATATTTTTTGAGAATATCATAATTTGATTCGGCATTTTCTCCTGTCACTCGTTGATTTCCACGCAAATCCTGCAAAGCACTATAAACTCTTTCTTTTGTAATTCCATATTTTTCAAATATTGAATAAATTGATTTATTATCAATTTCAAACATTGCAATAAACAAATGTTCCGACCCAAGATATTCATCCTTCATTCTCTCCATTTCATTTTCCGCTACCTCAAATAATTTCTCAGTATCATTTGCCATATAAATCTGATAATTTCCATTGTGTTCTACCTGTGGGAACATCATCAAACTTTTATCTATGTCATTTTCAAATAACTTTAGATTAATATTTATTTTATTAAGAAGCATAGGTACGCTACCCTCCTTTGATGCAACAAGACCCTTCAGTAAATGAATGGGTGTAAGTTCAGTATTGTGCTTTTTTTTCAAGATTTCCTGAGCAACTGATAATGAATTTCTTGCACCTTCTGTTAATTTATCAAAATGAATCATTTTTAACTCCTTTCATATATTCTATGTAAAATATAATACACATTTCAATACTGTCAATATTAAAAACTAAAAAAGCACTTGACAAAATCTGCTTCTATATTTATATTTACATATATGAATGTAAATTTAAATATTTTAATTGTAGATGATCAGGCAGTATTTTCTGATACATTAAAAGAATCATTAAGTACATTAGGATATAAAGTATATCAGGCATTTACAGGAGAAACCGCCTTGGATATTCTTCATGATCAAAAAATGAATGTAGTTTTTCTTGATGTTTTCCTTCCTGATATAAATGGTTTTGATTTAATAAATAAAATTCGCAAAGAATGGATTAAATGCGAAATTATAATTATGACAGCATATTCTCAATCAGACTTTATAAAAAGATCAATAAGACAGGGTTCCTATTTTCTTCCTAAGCCATTTAAGATTGAAGATCTGTCAAATATACTAACAAAAATTGAAAGAAATGTTCATCCAGTAAAGAAAGTAAATATCAATCAAGAAAAAGAAATAAATAGTACATATTTAAAGAGTAAATCCAAATTAATTGATAATTCATTAAAATTAGCATTAAAATATGCAAACTCCGATTTACCTGTTCTTATAAAAGGAGAAAAAGGAACAGGCAGAGAAAAGATTGCTAATTATATCCATATGACATCAAAAAGAAAAAATAATAATTTTACAATATTTAACTGTGATTCCTTACCTGCGCATTTAGTGCAATTACATCTTTTCGGTTATGAAAAAAATGCATTCAAGGGTGCTTTAAGAAGAAAATATGGGCTTATTGAAGTTATTGATAATGGCACTCTCTTCTTAGAGGATTATGATGCTTTACCAATAAATATTCAGACAAAATTATTGAAATTTATTGAAACAGGATCATTTCGAAGGCTTGGTGGCATTGATAATATTAATTCCAATGTACGCATTATTACATCAACAACATTACAAGACCATAATGACGATAAAAATAAATTAAATAAAGAATTATTTTCAAAGTTAAATACTCTTAGTATAGAAATGCCTCCACTAAGAAAAAGAAAATCAGACATTAGTCTTCTTATAAATGATTTTCTGATTATCAATAATATTAATCCAGATGATTTTACAATAGATTCATCTGTTAATAAAATTTTAAATAATTATGATTGGCCCAAGAATATTTTTGAGCTTGAGGCTTTAACAAAACAAGCAATTCTACTTACAAATGGTAATGGTATGTATATTGAAAACATTCCAATAAATATTGCAACATTTGACGGAGGTACGGTAAAAAAAAACTACAGTTTGGATGATATTGATAAACAGCATATACAAAATGTTCTTTTAAAAGCTAAAGGGAACAAAGCAAAAGCAGCAAGGATTCTTGGAGTTGATAGAAAAACACTATATAGGAAAATAGAAAAACTTGGTATAATGGAAGATGAATAATGGTACATATTAAGATTGCTTTATTAACTGATGATAATGAAATTATCAAAAATCTAAAATCAAAAAATAGTAAATTGGATGTTTTTGATAATTATATTAAATTAATTTCATCTGAAATAATCCAGAAGTACCAGTTAATCATAATTGATTCCACTCAACTACCATTTTTTAATGAACAGAAAATTATAAATGCATTAAATGATATTAATAGAGATAGTAAAATAGTATTTATTTTAAGAGATAATGATATAGATTTTCTAAAACGCATTCATGACAATAATTCCCTATCTTACATTTTGGAATACCCAATTAACTTTACTCACCTTAATGCTATTATTAAGCATATAAATACACAAAATCAGGTTTATTATGAATAAATCAATACTATTTATTTTAATCATACTTTGTTTAACATTAAATGCATCTGATAATTCATCTAATAGAAATGAAACCTCAGAAAGTGATATTGGAAAAATGCAATTTGAAATTTCTGGTTCAGGCATTGATTTTGGAGAGATTGAGCCGGAAAATAATGAAACAATAAAAAATAATGCTGTTTCAATTACTATTAAAAGTGATGTAAACTGGATACTTACAGTAACTGCCGAAAATGATCTTGTTTCAGAAGATGGGCAGTATATTCCGGTTAATCAATTATTCATAAGAACATTCAAATCAAGGTTTCTACAAATAAGAATAAATAAACCTGTAATTATTGCATCCGGAATGTCAACAGGTAAAAATGGAGAAGAAGTAACTCTTGATTTTAAATTACAGTTAGGAAAATATAATACATCGGGTGATTATTTTACCCGAATATATTTTGAATTATTATCAGCATTTTAGGAAATATTTGCACATATTTTGCAATTTGCAATTATGTGTTTTTCTTAACTCTATATATTGTATCATTTACATCTGGCATAATAATTGCAATAATTAAATCAAAATATCAATTAGGAGGTATAATGACACACAAAACAAAAACAGTAGTATTTGTACTACTTATGATTGTCATGGCTGTGCCTGCATTTGCATTAGGACAAATTATGGGCTCAAGTCCAATTGACAACCCAATAACAGTTACTGTTAGAATTCCTACAAGGGTAGGAATAAATCTCAGCGGTACTGATATTGAATTTGATCTTGGTACTGTGACATTCCCACCTGCAGCATTCCCAGGATACTACTTACCTACAGCACCAGCTGCTACACCTTTTGTTCCTTTAAGTGTATTCTGCAATGTTTCTGCAGGATGGACATTAACAGTTCTTGCCAATGGAGATTTTAATGCAACTTTACCAGTTTCTCAACTCTACTATGCAGATGCCCCAGAAGCAAAAACAGCAGATGGAGCAGCTGCACCAGCCGCAACATGGACAGCATTCAGTACTGTTTCATCAACTGTTGCAGATGATACTCAAAGAACAACAGGTTGGGATGATTATGATCAGGATTATGAATTGCAGATCACAGGTCTTGAAGATGCTACTGTAGGTGATGCTGTAATAATTACTTATACGATTACATCGCTCTAATTCATATTAATTAGGAGGCGGGTTGAAGAAAAAAATCATTATTACTGTCATTACCTTAATGACAATAATGATGATTAGTGCTCAGGCACATTTCACTATCTCGCCTCCTAAATATGAAACTTTTGTTAAAGAGCAAGATGAAAAAACATTTATTATTTATGTAGAAAATCTTGGAGACACAGTAACGCATATCAAGGTCTCGCCAAGTGATTGGGATTTAGATATTGATAATAATGTTCAATTTTTCCCTCCAAAAACATTTGAGAACTCATGCTCTGATTGGTTTTATATTAATCCACTTGAATTCAATTTGAATCCAGGGACAGCTGAAGAGGTGCGAGTAACAATGGTTGTTCCAAAAAATGTTTTTGGCGAATACAAATCATTACTATTCTTTGAATCAACACCATTTGCTCCTGATGCCAGTTCCATGCTCCTATTTAGCAGTCGTGTTGGCTGTACAATATATGTTGATATTATTGGCACTGTTTCACTTAATGGAGAAATAGTATCAATGAAATATGATTCCAAAAATACTAATGTGCTTATTGGATATAGTAACTCAGGTAATATGCATCAACGACTTGATATTATTGTGAAAATCAGTAAAAATAATAATGAGATTTATTCTTATGAACTTAATGAACAGCTTGTTCTTCCTGAAAGGGAAAGAATGTTTGAAATACCAGTAGAGACACGATTATCTGATGGTCAGTATAAAGTTAATGTCTCAATAGATTATGGTGGAAGTGAAATTCTTATTGGTGAGAAATTATTGAAAATTGGTCAATGAAAAAATGTATTTTCCTAATTATAATTTTATTATTTCTATTCACATCTGCTGATGAGTTTTACACCATAAATATAAGACAATCTCTTACAAATTATTCCGAAACTCAATTACCCAATATGGATTTATACATAAATTCTATTATAAGAAAGGATGCTTCAATTACATTCTATGCATCCTTAATGGAGTTTTATCCATTTGATTTTGTTCTTTCACTTGATTCTTTGAGAACCGGTTTTTTTAATCATAAATTATTCATAGGAGATAAATATTTTCCAATACTTGATTTTGGTAGAATTCGGGGAATTGGATATGAATTATCTTTTTCAAGATATCTTTTAGGTATTGCAGCAGGTCAAAGTAAGGATCTATTTTACTCACAATATCCATCATATAATCATAATCAGGGTGAATTGCTCACTTTTGGGAATTACAGTTTCACTCCTTCTGACACAACAAGCATCTATTTTGCTGCACGCAGTGATGATACTGAATATAATCCTTATACTACAAAAACCGCTTTAGGATTAAAACATAAATCAGAAATAGCAAGAATGATACGATTGGGGTTTGATATAAGAAAAAGCAATTATTATTCATTCAATGATTTTTATTCACTTATAAGCGGCAGATACCAAATAAATTCTTCTTTTAAAAGACTTTCATTAAATTTTCGTGGAGAATACATACCAAAGGATTATATATCATTGTCCAATATGACTTATATTAGAGGCATTCTAATGAATGTTGCTTCCGGAGGGCTTAGAATCACTGATGAATTATCAATTTATGCACTATATCAAATTACAGAATATTTTCCTTATGATTCCCTTTCATATGACAAGATTGGTGGAAAAATCTCAACACGCATACCATTTCTTCCACATATAAGTTTTGCCGCTGATTATTCAAGATATATTGAAAGTAATGATTTGAAAAATTTATTATGGCGTATTAATGCAAGTAAAAGATTCGGACCATTATCAATTAACGCAACCTATTCAAGTCAAACAGATAATATATATAAAAGACAAAACACTAATGTATCACTTAATTATTCTTTTACAAATAATACAAGAACCGGATTAAGATTCACTCTAAATAATGCAAATAATCTAAATAATTATAGATACTCGGGTTTTATTTCATGGTCACCGCACAAAATCTGGGATATTGAATTTGGAACAGATTATTCCATAAGAAATAATAATGCATATATTTCAGAATATCTAAATAATTCCTTCTCATTTGAAAATGTTTTTCTTACAACACAAATAAATATGCGATTTCAGGAAAAAATGTATTTAAGATTTGCTGTAAATCTTAGTATAAGAAACAGATTAACGGATTTTCATTTATCAGGACTTCAAGGCAGAGTATTTTATGATAAAAACCAGAATGGTGTATTTGATAAAGACGAATCACCTGTGCCTGATGCACTTATTACGCTAAATGATACAATAACGGTAACAACCGGAAAAAATGGTATTTATTCATTTAAATTTCTGAAAGAAGGTACATATAATATGAAAATGGATAAAGGGAAACTACCTGCATACTTTGATATTAAAAAGGATTTTTATATTAATCTAAGAAATTTCAGAACAGTCAATATTGATATTCCACTTATAAAAATGAGTTCAATTACTGGTTTTGTTTTTGAGGATTATAATAAAAACGGATTACGCGATGATGATGAAATAGGCATTCCAAGGGTTATAGTGAAATTGCAGGATACTAATGTTTATACCTATACTGATAATAATGGATACTATATTCTTTCAAATCTACCTCAGGGTAGCTATATTCTGGAAATACCACGAATGCCTAAGGATTATAATTACTCAATACCAAATCTAATAAATTATATTTCAATTAAATCATTTAAAGCAGATTATTTAGTTGATTTTGGATTAATGAAGGAATCAAAACCTGTCAGGAAAAAGATTTTTTAAAAAATGTTTTCTCTTTTCTTCCAATTCCTCATTATCAAATACAGTTACATTACCATTTCTTTTCAAAACTTTACACTTGCTTAACACCCACTCAATATCATTTGCATATGATGAATAAATAAGATTAGC
>CBDUZN010000108.1:0-7245 GCA_965371715.1 uncultured bacterium
ATTATTCATTGAAAATCTTGTTAAAGATGTTTGTTTGATTGAAGTGGAACCTGATGGACTTGGATTTGATATAAAAACTGTAGTAGGTAAAAAGATAAGAAATGATGCTGATTATGAAGGAGTGCGTGTTAAGTTTATAGGATTTCTTGAACGATCTCGCATCCCAATGCAAATCGATGTGAGCTTTGATGATATTATTTGTACAGAACCATCTGTTGTTAAATATCCAGTAATTTTAGATTATCCAAAACCTTGTCTAAAAGGATATCCGGTGGAAAGTGTAATAAGCGAAAAATTTGAAGCAATGGTTAAACTTGGACTTCTAAATAGTCGGATGAAAGATTTTTACGACATTTGGCTTTTGATGCATCAATTTAATTATAATGGACTAAAAATTACTGAAGCAATTAAGAAAACCTTTGAACATCGCAAAACATCTTATCCGCAGGGTAAATCATTGTTTGTTGAAGAAATCTATAATGAAAAATCGGATCGTCAAGTTCTATGGAAGGCATTTTTGGAAAAACAAAATATTAAATATGCACCAATAATGTTATCAGAAGTAGCAAGAGAGATTGAGAGATTTCTAATTGAACCACTTGAATCAATAAAAACAAATCAGAAATTTAACAAAGTATGGGAAACTTTCGGTTCATGGAAATGAGAAATTTAAATTGGATATTGAAAATCTTGAATATTCATATCGCTTGACCGAAACTGATGAACAGGCATTCAAATGTGAGGAATTGGAAATCAAAAAATATGATTAAGAAGTCGATAGTCAATGGTCGATGGTCGATGGTAAGAAGAAGTCGATAGTACGCTGGTAGTTGAAGAAGTGACTGGTTGCTAGCGTGAGTTTATTAAACAAAGAAGCAAAAAATGCTGATTAGCAAGTATCATAAACAAAAAATTAAAATTAAACAATGCAGGTATTTTGTTATTTGCTAAAAATCCTGAAAAGTTTATTAAACAAAACTATATTACATGCGTATTATATAAAACTAATGAAAGATTAGATATAATTGATAGAAAAGAATTCAAAAAAGATTTATTAACAAATTATGAAGATGGCATTAACTTTCTTAAGCAGCATTTAAAGTTAAAATACATTATAAAAGGAACAGGAGCAAGAAAAGAAAAGCTTGAATTACCTGAAGAGGTATTAAGAGAAGCTTTAATCAATGCAATTGTTCATAGAGATTATTTTGAAAAAGGATTTGGTGTTTTTATAGAAATATTTGATAATAGAATTGAAATAACTAATAAAGGGGAATTACTTTTTGATAAAAATAAATTAGGAAAAATAAGTTTTTCAAGAAATCCATTGCTTTTTGATATTTTTTATAGAATTGGTTTGATTGAGAAAGTTGGTTCTGGAATTAATAGAATAAGAAGTTTAATTAAAAAAAGGAAATTAAAAGTTAAATTTGAAACAGATGAGTTTTTTAAAGTTATATTTTATAAATCTAAAACTACCCCTAAAACTACCCTTAAAACTACCCTTAAAACTACCCTTAAAACTTATGATAAAATTATTAATTTGATTAAAGGAAATCCAAAAATTACAAAAAAAGAAATTGCTCAACAATTAAATTTAACAGTTGATGGAGTAAAATATCATATTAAAAAATTAAGAAAAGAAAATATTATTAAATGGCAAGGTTCTACAAAAAGTGGATATTGGAAAATCTATTGGAAAAATAGGGACGGTGCTTGAAAAAGTGGAATAATTGTCATTCGGCTAGCTCATGAAAAAGAAATAAAGTGCTTTATAAATTATTGAAATTGGTTTATAATGAGTAAAATGAATCTGGAGGAAGAATGAAGATTATGAAGAATATCATTTGTATATTGCTTATTTCTGTAATTTCAATAAATATATTTTCATTAGAAATATCAAAGCGACAATTAGTAAAAGCGAGAAAAGGAGAATCAATATCAAAAATAATTATGGATTTAAAAACTGAAGTTAGAGACATTTCATCAAAAAATGTATGTGTATATTTTGGAGTGAGTTTATTCCCTTATGTTGTGTATATGCTTTGTATATGTGTAGCAATTCTTGAAGCCAGAAGCAGCAGTCCTAATATGGAATCTTGTATGAGAGACACATATATTCTAATGACTTTAAGTAAATTACCAAGTTGTCTTATTCCGACATTTATTCAAAATAGTAAGTATAAGTCAAAAATATATAAGAATCATAAGAAATATCATATTTCGAAATCAAAACTTATAAAAGTAAGTAAAAGCGAATACTATGCATGAATTGAATTATATATTTTCACTGTAATCATATAAATTCTACTATTATTTTATTTTATAAACAATCATCCCACAGTTGAATGAACATATTTTGGAGAAGTATCTTAATGGGAGGGTTACGAACAACATATTCTTCGGATTATTCGGAATAAATCATATTATATTGCATTGACAATGAATGCAATTGAGTTAAAATATTAATATGAACATAAGAGACAATATAACAGAGAAAATAAAAGAAATTTTAAAAGAGAATGATGTAGAAAAAGCATCATTATTTGGGTCTATACTAAGAAAAAATTTCAATAAGAATAGTGATATTGATATTTTAATAAAATTTAAGGGTAAGAAAACCCTTTTTGATTTGGTAGAGTTAAAAGAGGAATTGAGTAGTAAATTAAATAGAAGAATTGATTTGCTAACTTATGATGCAATACATCCCTTGCTTAAACAGAAAATTATCAATAATCAGATTAGAATTTTGTAATGAAAGACAATTCAATACTTTTAAATCATATAATTGAATCAATTGAACAAATCATAGAATATACAAAGGATTTAAATCTAAAATCATTTCTTATAGATGTCAAAACACAGGATGCAGTGTTAAGAAGGATAGAAATAATAGGGGAGGCAGCAGGTAAATTACCATCAAGTTTTAGAAAAAAATACAATAATATTAAATGGTCAAGTATTATAGGAATGAGAAATATTTCAATACATGAATATTTTGGAATTGATCTTCGTTTAACATGGAATACAGTTAAAAAGGATATTCCTGAATTGGAGAGAAAAATAAAAGATATTCTGAATGAAATAGAAATAGTGCAAAAAGAGCAGAAAAATTAATATTAAATAAAAGGCAACATAAAGCATTAAAATCCATAATTGGAAAGGAGTCAATAACAATTCAAGAATACCTTAAATTAAATTCTGATATTTCACGGCGAACTGCTCAAAGAGATTTGAAAGATATGATTGAAAAAGGATTAATCAAAAGTAAGGGTGCAACCAATAAACTTGTGTATATTTTAGCGTAAAAGGAATATTATAAACTTATGACATAACTTGTGACAAACTTATGACATAACTTGCGGGGAATTTTAGGGACGGTGCTTGAAAAAGTGGAATAATTGGAGTTTACTTTGTTCTTTATAAATTGTAAAAATTGGTTTATAATGAGTAAAATGAATTTGGAGGAAGATTGAATTTCCTGAAAAATTGAATCTTGATGGTGATTCTCATCATATTTTTGAAAAATTATATAATATATTCAAAAATGATTTTATTAATAACAAATGTTATTTTGAAGGCATGGAAGTCGAATTTGATTCAAGAAAAATTGATTCAGAATATGAAGAAGGATTTTGGCATGTAGTATCAAATCAATATGGACAAACCAAAAGAGATCCAGATTACAAAAGAGCAAAACGACTACATTGGATAAAATTAATCATTGAGAATCCTAATGCAGAAAATGTTATCAGATTTGAAGAACCTGTAATCAAAAATGGAAAAACCATTAATAATAAGAGAAAAATATATCTTTGGGCAAAAGATGTAAAATTTGTTGTGATACTACAAATAAATTACGATGAGTTTTGCATACTTTTAACAGCTTTTAAAGTGTATCCTAAGAAGGGAATGGAATTTGAAGAGAAGATAAAAAAATGAAACCACCGTCATAACGGTGGCCAAACTCCTTCTACCTTTGGTAGATGAGTAACTCTAATATAAATATAATAAAATGTTGACTATTTGTCAAGAGGAACATGCAAAAAATTTCATGGGAGCTGGTACACGAAGAAGTCGATAGTACTTGGTGAGGTGAGTCTTTGACGCGGCGAATCTACGATTTTGAACAACATATTCTTCGTAATGAATATGAATTAAACAAAATCAAAAAATATGTAATTAATAATCCTTTGAAATGTGAATTAGATATTGAAAATCCCAATAAAGATTCTGAGATTTTAGGGGAAAAAATTCAGGATGACGGCGGAAAAATAGAAAAGGAAAGATGAGATCCTTCACCAGAACAGCGTGTAGAGTATCCAGAATAACACCGAAAAAGGAGAAGATAAGGAAAAGAAAAGCAGAGATTGGTTCAGAATTTTAGCTTTCAGTAAAAAGCAATTTTGGCATTGACATACTGTGCGACATACAGTATTATTATGATATATGAAGCAAGGAGGCTAAGTGAAGTCAATACAGGATAACAAAATTGAAGTAGAGATGAACAGAGGGTTTTTACAGATTATGGTTCTACTGGCTTTGGAAACACCTATGTATGGCTATATGATGCTTAGGTTTATTGAAGAGATTGGATATACTGCTGAAGAAAATACTTTATACCCAATGTTAAGAAGACTTAAGAAAAACGGATGGGTAAGCAGTCGCTGGGATGTTGAGCATGATAGGCCAAAGAAATATTATGAAATTACTAAGGAAGGAAAAGTAATCAGAAATAAACTGTTAAGTATCTGGCAAATACAAAATGGAGTTATAAAGAAATTATTGAAGGAGGTTAAAAATGGATAAGAATTTAAAAAATTACTTGGATGAAATAGACCATTATCTGATTATAAGTGAAGGGAAAGAGGAAGTTCTAAAAGAAATTGAGAGCCACATTCTTGAGAAAACTGAAAAAGACTTTGGGGAAATTTCAGAAGAAAATATTCAAAAAACAATTAATTTGTTCGGATTAGCAAAAGAAGTTGCAGAAAAGTATTTTGAAGGCTTTCAGATAATATCTCCTTCTTACAAAAATTATCTTTTCCGATATACTTGGATTTTATTCGCAATCCATTATTGTCTGAAGATTATATCAGATGATTTTAATCTATCATTTAATCTTTTCCCTTTTGTCTTTTCAATAAAGATAAATGGATTTATAAATAAATTTATGCAATTGCTGTGTGAAGCTCCGATAACCTGGATATATGATTTTGGTATAATGGCTTTGATTTTCTATTTGATTACCCAAAGCAAAAAAGAGATAAATCTGATATGGCCACAATTTTTAGTAAAAAAATTCAAAATAAAAACGCTACCTATAAGTTCACCAAGTAAATTAAAAATTGGAATCATATTGGTGCTTCAGATTTTCTCTTTTATTATTTACTTCAAATACAATACTCTGTTTTTCCAAACAATTAGTCTCACTCATACTCCAGTACCTCTTTTTAAAGCAGCTTTTTCACAATTTTTATCCTTATTGGTAATTGGATTAATATTCTTTGAGCTAATTTGTAGTGTTTTACCCTTCCTTTTTAAAACATATTGGATAAATCTAATCAATAACAGTGTATATATAGTAGTAGCTGTCTTTCTTTTAAATTATCCATTTAAGGAGATATTTATTAACCCATCCTTTGATATTTTAAGACCAATTGGCTCGTGGATTCTCATAGGTACAATAATTATTGTGGCATTTGACTTTTTTAAGGTTTTGATATCAAAATTAAGAACAGACAGGGATTGATGGAAGAAGTCGATAGAAAGAAGAAGTACGCTGGCGCACGAAGAAGTTGATAGTTAATGGTCAAAAGAAGCATTATGCTGAGGATTAAGTACAAACATAAATAGCAGGGAAGACCCTTCGGCGATGCTCAGTGTGAAACAAAATAATACTTTATAAATTGTAGAAAATGGTTTATAATATAGAAGAAATCTGGAGGAAGAATGGAAAAGAAAGATAGGTTAGATAATATAGAAATATATAAAGAATTTGTGTGTGAAATAAAACAAAAAATATACGAATCCCAATATGCCTCATTAAAAAAAGTAAACAAAGAGCTTCTAAAGCTATATTGGAATATTGGAAAAATGATAAAAGATAAACAAGAAAAAATGAGATGGGGAAAATCGATTGTTGAGAAATTGGCATTAGATTTGCACAATGAATTTCCTGGAATTAAAGGATTTTCAAGTCGCAATTTATGGAATATGAGAAATTATTATGTTGCATATAGAAAGAATACAAAACTGCAGACATTGTCTGCAGAAATTTCATGGTCTCATAAATAAGAAATATGTTGGGGACGGTGGTAGAAAAAGTAGAATAATTAGGAAAGAAGATAATAATAAATAGCCGATAAGGAGATTGCCGTGCTTCGCTCGCAAAGACAGACCCTTCGGCGATGCTCAGGGTGAAACAAAATAATACTTTATAAATTGTGGAAATTGGTTTATAATGAGTAAAATGAATTTGGAGGAAGATTGAAGAAAACAAATGATAATAGTGTAAATGAATTGAATAGTAATGGACTTGCCTTAGCAAAACTGGGTAAATTTAACGAAGCGATAGAATGTTTTAATAGAGCAATAGCAATTAGTCCGAAATACAAGGGAGCATGGGGTAATAAAGGACTTGTTTTAGGATTGCAGGGTAAGTTTTATGAGGCAATGGAATGCTTCAATAAGGTAATAGAGATTAATCCGCAAGATGAAAAAGCATGGAATAGTATAGGATTTATTCTGACAAAGCAATACAAGCTGGATGAAGCAATAGAATGCTATAATAAGGTAATAGCAATTAACCCGAAATACATAGGAGCCTGGGGTAATAAAGGGATTGCTTTGGGGGAACAAGGTAAACCTGATGAAGCAATAGCATGTTACAATAAAGTGATAGAAATTAATCCGGAAGATAAGAAAACATGGAATAATAAAGGAATAACCTTAGCTGAGCAGGGCAAGTTTGATGAGGCAATTGTATGTTACAATGAAGTAATAAGAATAAATCCGGAGAATGAAGATGCATGGATTAATAAAGGCATTGCTTTACAAAATCATGGTAAATTTGATGAGGCAATAGCATGTTATGATGAAGCAATAGAAATTAATCCGAATGATAAAAATTTGTGGAATAATAAAGGCATTGTTATGGAAAATCAGGGTAAATTTGATGAAGCAATAGAGTGTTATAATAAAGCAATAGATATAAATCCTGAAGATGAAAATATATGGTATAAC
>CBDUZN010000109.1:0-7062 GCA_965371715.1 uncultured bacterium
ATGGCTAATGAAGAATTAAAAGAAATAGATATAGAGAAAAGTAAATTGGAAGAAATGATTAAGGTTCAAATGTTACCAGAAGATCCTGATGACAATAAAAATATACTTATTGAAATAAGGGCAGGAACAGGAGGGGAAGAGGCAGCATTATTTGTTTCCAATTTATTTAGAATGTACAAAAAGTATGCTGAGGATAATAGTTACAAAACAGAAATTATGAATTTCCATCAAACTGGCTTAGGCGGATATAGAGAAATTATATTTGGAATAACAGGGGATAAACCATACAAAAAATTCAAATATGAAAGTGGAACCCATCGTGTTCAACGCGTGCCTGCAACGGAATCAAATGGCAGAATTCATACTTCAGCCGTTACTGTAGCTGTTTTACCTGAAGTTGAGAATGTAGATAATGAATTAAGTGAAAAAGATCTAAAAATTGATATTTTTCATGCATCCGGCGCAGGTGGTCAAAATGTTAATAATGTCGCAACAGCGGTTAGAATGACACATATCCCTTCCGGAGTAACAGTGGTATGTCAGGATGAAAGATCTCAGTACAAGAATAAAGAAAAAGCAAAAAGAATTTTAAAAGCACGAATATATGATAAGCAAGTTAAAGACCGTAAAGATATGATTTCAAAAAATAGAAAAGATCAGATAGGTAGTGGAGACAGATCACAGAGAATAAGAACATATAATTTCCCTGAAAACAGAGTTGCAGACCATAGAATAAATCTTACTATATACAGATTAGAGGAAGTAATGAATGGAAATTTGGATTTACTCATGGAACCATTGCAGAAAGAAGATGTGAAAGAAAGATTGGAGAAGGTTTTTGGTTAAAACACAATGGGATAGTAAACAGCTAATTATTGAAGCAATAAACCTTTTTAAAAAGGCAAATATTCCAAAACCGAGACTTAATGCCGAACTTATAATGGTACATTGTATGAATAAAGAGCGCATTGATCTTTATATTGATTATAAAAAGAAATTAACTCGCATTGAAGCAAATTATTTCAGAGCATTAATTCAGAGAAGATTACAAAAGGAACCTGTTCAATATATTATTGGCAGAACTGAATTTATGGGCTTACCTTTTTATGTGAATAAACATGTTTTAATTCCAAGACCAGAAACTGAGGTTCTTGTTGAACAGGTAATGAATCATGTCCTTGAAAATAAAAAGAGGAATTATCGAATATTGGATATAGGAACAGGATCAGGGAATATTATAGTATCATTAGCAAAATATGCCCCAAAATGTTTATATATGGGAATTGATATTTCAAATGCTGCTTTAAAAGTAGCAAAGAAGAATGTTAAATTAAATAAAATCAAAGATGATATAAAATTTTTGAATGGCGATGGATTTGAATGTTTTTCAAGAAGAAGACATTTTGATGTTATTGTCTCTAATCCACCTTATATCAAATCATCTGATTTAGATAGTTTACAGGATGAAGTAAAAATGCATGAACCTCGCATTGCTCTTGAAGCCGGTGAGGAAGGTCTTGATAAAATTAAATATCTTATTGATAACTCATATAAATTTATGAAAAAGAATGCATTATTGACAATTGAATTCGCTTTTGGTCAGTGTAAATCAGTAAAAAGTTATGCAATCAAAAAGGGCAAATATAAACATATAAGAATTGTAAAAGACCTATCGGGAATTGACAGAATAATAATGATGAACAGAAAATGAAGAATATAATATTATCAGTTAATTATGCAAAAAAGGATTCAGAGAAAACAGTTAATAGTATTATTAATTGGGCTAAAAAACACTCTATTAAAATTTATGCTTTAAATGGAAATGATAGTAATACACTCCCAGTAATAAATTCAGAAAAATTAAATGAATTCAATCCTGATGAGACAATAGTAGCATCATTAGGTGGTGATGGAACAATGTTGAAAACAGCAAGAATTATTGTTCCATATAATATGAGATTATTTGGAATTAATCTTGGCTCACTCGGGTTTTTGACACAAACAAGAGATGATAATGTTGAACAGGGATTTGAGAAAATATTAAAGGGTGATTATTTTATTGAAGAAAAGGATATGATAAAAACTATTAAAGATGGACATCTCTATACTGCTGTAAATGAATTTTCAGTGTATTCAGCAAAAGTACAGCGTATGATAAAAATAAAAGTAATGATTGACGGATTAGAAGTATCAAATGTATCTGCTGATGGTATTATTCTATCAACTGCAACCGGTTCTACGGCATATTCCATGGCAGCTGGTGGTCCAGTTCTTTTTCCTGGTGTGAATTCATTTATTATTACACCTATATGCCCGCATAATTTAGTGCAGAGACCAATAGTAATAAATAATGACCAAATTGTAACATTTATTCCAATTGATGGAGATTCCACATTATCAGCTGACTCGCAGGAAAGTTTATCTCTGAAAATTGGCGAAGAGATTGAATTAAAGAAATATGAGAAAAACTTGAAATTGATTCAATTTGACAAGGCATCTTTTATTAATGTAATGAGAGAAAAATTTTTTCTTGGTAGGGATCCTAGATCATGTTAAAAGAACTCAGTATAAAAAATTATGCTGTAATTGAAAATCTAAATATTGAATTTAAGAGTGGATTTAATGTAATTTCCGGCGAAACTGGTGCAGGAAAAACTGTTCTTATTAATGCAATAGAAATGATACTTGGAGCAAGAGCAGATTCAAATAAAGTATTGAATGACAGATCTGTTATTCTGGGTATTTTTGAAGTTGATTATAATATTATTGAGCAATTAAATTCAATTGATATTGATGTAGAAAATCCCATTATTATAAAACGAGTAATTGAAAAGAGCGGAAAGTCGCGTGCATATATAAATGATATGCCTGTAACTGTAACCCTGCTAAAGCAAATTGGTGATGCTCTTGTAGATATTCATGGTCAATATGATCATCAATTACTATTATCAAAAAGTAATCAGATTAAATTGATTGATACTATATGCGGGAATGGATTATTAATAAATGAATTCAAAAGCTATCATAAACATTTTAAGGAAATTGAAGAAGCAATTAATAATGCAGTAAATGAAGCAGAGAAATTAAAGAAAGAACGAGAATTCATAGAATACGCATATAAAGAACTTTCAGAAGTAGATTTTAATACTCTTGATGAAAGTGAATTTAATAATAGGTTATTTGAGCTTGAACATTTTAAGGAGATAAAAGCAGGTATTGGTGAGATCTTATATTTGTGTGAATATGATGAAAATATTTCATTAGTAAAAACCGTAGAAGAAATAAATAAAAAAATTGACTCAATTAAACAAAAATCACCGCGTATAGAAAACATAAAGAAGATATTTGAGGGATTATCTGTATCTATTGAAGAAGCAATAGAAGAACTTACAGCAGCTGATGATGAATTATATTATGATGAAAATGAATTAAATAAATTAAGAAAAACAGCAGAGCAGATTGATAGGTTGAAAAGAAAATATTCTATGAACTTAAAAGAGTTATATGATTATAGAGAATTAATTGAGAAAAAAATTGAAATAATTAATTTTCCTGAAGAAAAAATAGAAAAATTAAAAAAGCAATACAATGAAACACAAAAAATAATTTATGAAATTGCAGAAACAATACATAATAAAAGAGCGAAAGTATCCAAAAAAATTGTAAAACAAATAAACGATACATTAGTAAAACTTAATATGAAGGATACATCAATAAAGATTGACATTGATTTTGATAAAGAGAAGATTGGAAAGAATGGATGTGATGATTTGGAATTTTTATTGGTTAACAAATATAAACCACAGGGAATTCCATTAAAAGATATTGTATCGGGTGGGGAATTATCCAGAATTATGTTAGCAATAAAAGATACAATTAGTAAATATGATCCTGTTGAGTTAATGATATTTGATGAAATTGATACAGGTATAGGAGGAAAAACAGCCGATCTTGTTGCAAAATTATTGGGATCAATAAGTAATGACAAACAAATAATTGCAATAACACATTTACCTCAAATAGCAGCAAGAGCAAGTAATCATATACTAATTGAGAAGAAAGATAATATAAGCATATCAGTTATCACTGATAAGGAACGAATTATAGAAATCGCAAGAATGCTTGGCTCCTCAATGTCACATAATACTGCAATCAAGCATGCAAAGGCATTACTTAGCAAATGATTTTTTCAATTATTTTATATTTATTATTTTTATTATATGATGTAATTATTGTATTTTATTTCATAATGAATAAAGAATTCACATTTGTATTTCATATGAATTTTGTGTATTTACTGGTAGGAATGGCAGTATATTTAATTGTGCGTATCTTTATTAATAAAGCAAAGGATTTTTTCAGATTTTTAGAGACATTTACACATGAGTATACACACCTGATTTTTTCTTTTTTAACATTTAATAAGGTTTATAGTTTTAAATCCACTTTGCATAGTGGTGGAGAAATACGAACAAAAAAAATAAATCCTATTATAGTATTATCTCCATACACAATACCTATTGTGCCTTTATTACTTGGATTACTTACATTTATTATTAAGGATCAATTTGCTCCATTTTTTATTTTTTTTATAGGATTTTTTCTTATGCAGTTTTTTAATGCAGTAATGAGAGACATTATGACTACAAAACAACCGGATTTAAAAATATATGGCAAGCCGCTTTCTCTAATGATAATTTTTGTTTGTTTAACAGCAATTATATTATTTACATTAATAACGGTCAATTTTACGATCACAAAAAACATTGAGGTTATCATGTTTTTCATTGAAACGGTTTTTAAATGAAATTCTGCAAAGTTCTTGTTAATATTAATAGCGACAAAGAATATATATACAGCATTCCTGAGAATCTAAGTGAAAAAATCACAAGAGGCTCAATTGTAACAGTATCATTCAGAGGAAAAAAAAGATTTGGAATTGTGTTATCATTAATAGATTCTACAATAATAAAAAACATTAAGCCAATTACTGATTTGCACTTTATTAAACCGGTTAATAGTGCATATATTGACTTACTGAAATGGATAGCAGAATATTATTTCAGTTCAATGGGAAATGTACTGAGGAATTTGTTGCCATCATTAAAGAAAAACATTAAAAGATATACTTTAATTAACAAAAATGTTTTGACTGATAAAACAGGAAAAGAAATAAACGGATTATATACAAAAAAGCAATTAATAAAAATTACCGGTATTAATGAATTGGATTTTGATGAATTATTTGAAAAACAAAAAATCATTGAAGAATTATGCAGTATTATTGAACCTGCGAATAATTCGATTATATTAAATGATGAGCAAATGGAAGCGTATGATATTTTAGAAACATCACTTAAAAAAAATGAATATTCAGCATTTTTACTACAGGGACCGCCGGCATCAGGTAAGAGTGAAGTGTATATGAAAGCAATTGATTATGTAATAAAAAATACTGATAGAAATATTGTTTTGCTATTACCTGAGATTGGGTTAGCACAATATATGTATCAAAAAATTGTAAATAGATTTGGCAGTACATTGGTGGGTTTGTATAATAGTGAATTATCCGATGGTGAAAGGTATTTTTATATTAATGCATTTATTGAAGGAAGAAAAAGAATTTTGGTAGGAACAAGATCTGCAACATTTGTTCCCATAAGGAATATTGGATTGATTATTGTTGATGAAGAGCAGGATATATCATTTAAACAAACGGATTCAATGCCATATTATAATGCGCGCGATATTGCAGTATATTTTGCCTATAAAAATAATGCAACTGTTATGCTTGTTTCCGCCACACCCTCACTTGAAACACATAATAATGTATTAACAGGAAAGTACAGGAAATTGCTCCTAAAAAGAACATTTATGAATACACCATCACCTGAAATTCGTATTACAGGGAATGGTGGAATGAGAGGAATATTGCCTGTATATATTATGGATGCAATTTCAAATAATATTAGAAATAAAAAGCAGACAATGATATTTATTAATAGAAGGGGCTATCTTAATCTATACAAATGTAAACAGTGCGGAACATATTTTTCATGTGATAATTGTTCTGTTTCATATTCTTATCATAAAAGTTCAAATGAGTTTTTATGTCATTATTGCGGCTCAAAAAAACCATATAATTCAAAATGTCCAAAGTGCAAAGGGAAATTGGTTTCATCAGGTGTCTGGGGCACAGAAAAAATTGAAGACATTATAAATAGAATGTATCCCGATGCTTCCATCAAACGAATGGATATAGATTCAAGCTCAAATAAGGGTGTAAGAAAGCAGATTATTGATTCTATGATAAATGGTGAAACAGATATACTTATTGGTACACAGATGATATCAAAAGGATATGATATTCCTAATGTAAATACAGTGATTATTCTTAATGCAGATAATGCATTGCATTTGCCGGATTTCAGAACAGAAGAAAGATTTTTACAATTACTTGTTCAAACAGCAGGAAGAGCAGGACGAAGAAATGAAAAGGGGAATATTATTATTGAAGGCAATTTTGATGATATGAATGTGAGTGATTTTATAAAAAATCTTGATTATAGTAGTTTTGTTGATATTGAAATGAAGAGACGGAAGGAATTGGATTTTCCACCATTCAGCAGGGTAATGAGAATTATTGTTAAAGGAAAGGATAAGGATAAAACAATTAAAAACATTAATGAAATATTTTCAATGATTAATGAATATTCAAAAAAGAAAAAACACATAAGGATATTTCCACCAATGCCACAAATTGTTGAGCAGGTAGCAGGTGTGTATAGATACAATATTTACATTTTTTATAAGGAATTTAAAGCAATTTATAATATTATTATTAAACTTAAATCAATACGCAATGATTTTACTATTGATAATGATACATATTGACAAGAACTGTAAATATTATATACTATATATCTTGAATAAAAATTAATTTTAACTAATCAAGAGGTGATTTAATTATGTTAGGAGTAGTCGTAAAAGATGGTGAATCCTTTGAACAGGCAATGAGACGCTTCAAAAGGATCTATGAAAGAGCCGGAATCCTTAGCCAGC
>CBDUZN010000110.1:0-7032 GCA_965371715.1 uncultured bacterium
TAATTAGATTTTTCAATGGTTCTATTTCGCGAGCATAATTATTCAGTGAAAGCGATTTTGTAACTTGTATTCCATCTATACCTTTTGAATGCTCACAAATAAAATCAATTTCATAACCATTTCTCATATAATAGAGATTTTCCTTTTTTAATTGATTGTAAACAATATTTTCAATTATTCTTCCCTGCATTTCATTATATTCAATAATTGCTGCTTTTGCATAGCCAATATCGGAAAGATATACCTTTTTCAACTCATTTATTGTTTCCTTACCTTTTTTCCATTGTTTAAGTGTTCCACAAAAATAAACGGATTTTGCAATATCTAATAACTCATAAAGAGTATTTTTTGATGTTCTTATATTAGCAGATTTGAGTTCATTATAAATTTTATTAACAGAAAATTCTTTTCCAAATGATTTTGTGATTTTTTTAAGAAAATTTTTTATTATTACACTATTTGATATTTCATAATTTTCCATAATATCTCTTAAAATCATCACATTGAAATATTCCTGCAATATTTTAATTTTTACAGCATCATCAGCATTTACAAGTTCTGGAAATCCTCCCCACTTAATATATGTTTCAAGATAAGCATCAATTTTCTTTCTATTTACATTTGTCTTCAAATCAGGATTAATATTGTTAAATATGAGATATTCCCTGAAATTTAATGTGCTCAGATGATAATTTATACTTCTTCCCCTTAATGAAGATGACAACTTGTCTCTATATATTTCACTGTTTGAACCGGTAAGAAATATATTTTTTGTTATGCTATCATATACCCTTCTTATAAATTTCTGCCAATTTTTTACTACCTGTATTTCGTCAAAAAAAAGATATTTATTATTAAGCGTTTCTTTAGGATACAACATTAAATATGCAGAAAAAATCTGATCGGGCTCAATATTTATAAGCCGTTCATCTTCAAAATCAATATAGATAATTGACTTCTTTTCTATTTCCCCGGATAATAGTTTATCAATAAGCTGATACATATAATATGTTTTCCCCGCTCTTCTTGGTCCTGTAATTGTTACTATTTTTTGTGAATTCAATGGAACTGAAATTAATCGCTTTTTATATTCGGGTAGTTCCGTGTTATGGAAATCTGATATTATGGATTGTAATAAATTAATACTGAAAACTGCCTCCTTGTTTATTCAAATGATATTCTATTTGTTTCCCTTTGTCAAGGACACTTTTGCTTTATTGTTTCCTTGCAGGAGAGAAGCAATAAATAAGAACTTCGGGGACGCTCGTTGATTTCGTATTATTCTAATATTTCCCAGTGTCCACCTTTTGCAGGTCCAATTCTTATTAACAGTTTTTTGCTTTTTAATTTTTTAATATTGTTTTCAATTGCTGTTGTACTAATATTAACTCTTTTTGCTAATTCGTTAATTGTTATTAATGGATTATTGGATATTAAGATTAAGATTTTCTTTTCGTTTTCTCCCAACTTTTCTCCCAACTTTTTGTATTAGTTAGGGACGCTCGTTTCCGAAGAGGTATTTTGTATGCTGAAAATCCGGAGGTTTCTTATTGCAGGGACGATGGTCAATTTCGTCAACTTTAATTTTCCACAAGTTACTAAATAGCGGAAGTTGGAAAGGTTTTCAGTAGAAAAATAATTAAGAAATTTTAAAAAATAATAAATAGTCAATTTTACATATACAATAAGTCTACTAATAAATAATGTTTACGCTTAATTAAGTGTTTATTTAAATAAACGACCTTGCTGAATATCCATATAAGGAAATATGAAATCGTGGACGCTGAAGGAAAAAGGGCAGTAAATACACTTTTTGGGAGATAAACTTAATAAAACTGCATTTATTGGTGGAAAAGATTAAGATCAAAGGAGAGAATATTTGATTTTGGTGTCAAAAAGAGTATAATCAATTTAAGAAAAAATTGGGTGAAATAACAAATAGTAAATAAAAGGTGGAAATATGAATCACAATGAAGTAGGAAAATGTTGGAACGAAAATGCAAAAGTATGGACAAAATTAGCTCGAGCAGGTTATGATATATATAGAGATTATTTAAATACACCGGCATTTTTTGAAATGTTACCCGATATTAACGGGTTAGCAGGATTAGATATTGGATGTGGTGAAGGATATAATACAAGATTACTAGCAAAACAGGCTTTATCAGTTACTGCAATTGATATTTCAGATGTATTTATCTCTTATGCCCAAGAGAAAGAAGATGAATATCCATTAGGCATCAAGTATAAAATTGCTAGTGCAGCTGATTTACCTTTTGAGAATAACTCATTTGATTTCGTAACAGGTTTTATGAGTTTTATGGATATTCCTGAAACAGAAAAGGTATTAGCTGAAGCATTTAGAGTATTGAAACCAAATGGTTTTTTGCAGTTTTCTATTGAACATCCTTGTTTTTCAACTCATTATAGAGAAAATTTGAGAAATGATAATGGACGAACTTATGCAATAGCAGTAGGTGATTATTTTTATAATCCAAATGGTGAGATTACAGAATGGATATTTAGTTCTACACCTAAAGAAATAAAACAATCCATGAAAAAATTTAAGGTACCCAAATTTACTCATACTATTAGTGAATGGTTGAATCTACTAATAAATACTGGTTTTGTTCTTGAAGAGATAAGAGAACCTAGACCAACTGATGAAATTGTAAAAAAATGTCCCCAATTGCAAGATGCACAAGTAGTCTCTTATTTTTTTCATGTAAAAGCAAAAAAAATCAATTAATGAACGATAGGGATATTGGGTAGGAGAATATCTAGTTTCTGGTACGCTGAGTACATAAAGAAGTAGCTAGTATCTTGTACGCTGAGTATGCTAGTAAAGAAAAGAAAAAAGTATGAGATTCTTCATTAGTGATGCAGGTAAGAATTTTCAGAATGGAGCAGAAAAAGCGGAACGGAAATATAAGATGGATACCTGCTTTCCACCTCTGCGGATCTTCGACACAGGTATGACATTATCTTTCGACTTTGCTCCGGATTTCAAGGGGGCGGAGGTTGGAAATTTGGATTTTTTCGATATTGGTTTTTATTATATCAAATTCTATTTATATATCTCTTTTCTATTTCCTATTCTTAAGATTATAATATTATTATCTTTAATATCAAATATTACTCTATAGGTACCAATTCTATATCTATATTGTCCGATTTTCTTATTAATGAGTTTTCTTGATTTTTCTATTGGTTCATTACTCAATTTACTTATTTTTTTAATAATTCGTTGTTTAATATTATTATCAAAATTTCTTAAATCTTTTAATGCTCTATTCGTGAATAATATTTCAAACATTTTTATAAAAGTGACTTAATGTTTTTTGTTTTTCCAGATTTATAATCTTTTCTAGCTTCGGATATTGAATCAATATATTTAGGATTTGATGATGCAATTATATCTTCAATTATTTCTTCCATTGATTCTTCAACTGTTTTGTGAATTAATTTTTCAAATTCATTAACTGTTAAATCTTTGATTTTTACTTCCATATGTTCTCCTTATCTTTACTAATTATATTCACATTTTTCATTATACGGAAATAGTAATAATATGCAATATGGAAATTTTCAGGGGGGTGCTCGTTGATTTTAAAGGTAAAAAATGTATAATTAAATACATGAAAAAATGTAAAACTAGAATAATGAAATTTTTGTATGTTTTAGAAAAATATAAAAACATAGGAGATATATAAATGATCCTAAGTAAAATTTCATTAATGGTTGGAATCTGTTTAACTATTTTAATGATTGTATTTCATATCTCCTTCCCAAAATTATTTAAATGGAAAAAAGATTTTCAAAGAATTACAGGTACTAATAAAAGAATATTTTTTACCATTCACATTGCTCTATTTCTTTTTTTCATAATGATTGCTACTTTATCAATATTTCATTTTAATGAATTAGTAAAATGTACCGGGATTAGTTTCTCATTTCTACTATCGCTATCAATATTTTGGTTATGGAGAACTATATGGCAAGTAGTTTATTTTAAACCCGAAAAGGGAAGCTCCCTTTTATATATGCATTACTTATTAACACTAATTTTTTTCCTTTTATTTATCTCATATAGTATTCCTATTATAGTTACAATATTAAAGATTTGAATCAAATTTTTATAGTTTAGTATATTTGAACTTAATAACAAGAGAAGTAGAAGATTTATAAAAAATATGATATAATAATGTATTAAAACATAAATAATGCACTAAAACTTTCCATATATCAGGAGATGCATTAAAGTGGTAGAAACAAAAGAACTTTTTTTTGAAACAAGAAAAGATTTGAGAAATTGGTTTATAAAAAATCATGAGAATAAAAACTCATTTAACCTGTTATTTTATAAAAAGCATACAAAAAGAAAATGTATTCAGTACAATGATGCTGTTGAAGAGGCATTATGTTATGGGTGGATTGATAGTATGGTAAAGCGAATTGATGAAGAAAAATATACAAGGCATTTTTCAAAGAGAAACATAAAGAGTGTGTGGTCCCCAACAAATATCAAACGAATGAAGAAAATGATAAAAGATGGAAAAGCGATTCAAAGTGCAATTAGTCTTTTTAGAAATGCGGAAAAGGAAGGATTATTTCAAATAGAAATTGGTAGCAATGATATTATTGATATTCCGAAGATTTTGACTGATAAATTAAAGGAAAACAAAAATGCGGAGCAGTTTTTTAATAAATTAAATAATAAAGAAAAAGAGGCATATAGTCATTTCATATCAGATGTAAAAAAAGAAAAAACTCGCCAAAAACGATTAAATGAAATGATTAAAAAGTTAAAAAATGGTTGGAGGATGCCATACTTTAGCCCCAAGAAATAAATTATGAGAGAAAATAAAAGATTATTAAAAACAGAAAGAAAGGAATTGCTAATCAAAGCAATTCAGGGTAGAGGAGCAGTTTTTCATCTTATAGGCAATTATGAACAGGCAAAATCAGATTATTCAAGAATAATTGATATTAGTTCAACCCATAAAACAAAAAACACCGGTTATTTTGGACTTAGCAAAGTTTGTTTTAGATGCGGAAAATTTGATCAAGCTATCATCTGGGCAAAAAAATCAGAGAAAATTTCCAACAAAAATTCACTGTCCTTGGAATTATTACAGAGCTTAGCTATGATTTTTCAGGTTTTGCAGAGAAAGGGTCTTTATACAGAAGCATTAGAAAACATTTCTCGCGCTCAATTTATCTTAAAAAATATTAATACAATGAAAAGGAAACCAAAAGATAGAATTGAATTTCAAAAAGAAGAAGACAAACTATTTATAAACATAGCAATGGCTTATCTTTATCAAAAGAAATATCAAAAGGCATTAAAGCTTTTAAATAACGCTCTTATAATCTTTAAAAAATATGGTGATTTATGGAATACAGCGGCAATAATTTCTAATATCGGTAATATTTATAATGAATTTGGAAAATTTTCAAAGGCATTAGAATACTACAATAAGGCAATTAAAATAAAGGAAATGATTGGAGATAAAAGTGGCATTTCCACTACATTATATAATATGACAAGGGGTTTTTGTATGCTTGGAAGATATGACGATGCCCTTATAGCATGTAAAAGGTCTCTATCGATCAGTAAATCATTAGGAGATATTGGAGGAATAAATTTTTCCCTATTGGCATTAGGAATACTTTATCAAAATCTTGGGAAATATGATAAAGCATTATCTTTATATGAAGAAAGTTTAAAAATAAGTGAAAGGATGAAAGACCCTCATACATTGACAGCAAATTTAAGTTATATTGGAAAGATTTATTTGGAAAGAGGCGAATATGATAAATGTGAAAGATCTCTTAAAAAGTCAGAAAAATTTACAAGAGATATAAAAAATCCATATTTGCTTATGGAAGCAATTACTGAAAAAGCATATTTTCATTTTGAAACTAATTTTCCTATAAAGGCATACAATTACCTTGAAGAGGTATTATCACTTAATAAGAAATATAAAGTTTCCTCTATCCATATTCATGTTTTGACTTTATTTGTAAGATTAATTATTAAATATGGTAGTGTTGGAAAATATACTATTAATAATGCTAAAGAGCTTCTTTCTGAAATTTCAACCGAACAAGCAAAAGATACAAATTTATTAATAGATACACTCCCTGCATTTATAGAATATTATATATATATGAATGAATACAAAAAAGCCAGGAAACAATCCGAAACATTTTTAAAAATTGTTAATAAGAGTAATACTATCAATTTACTTCCTTTAGCACTGTTATTAATTTCGAGAACCTATTTGTATTTAGATAAAAATCCATCTGTGTATCTTGAAGAAGCAAGAAAATTTGCAAAAAAAAGAGGATTAAAACCCTTATTAAAAGAAATAGAAAAACTAAGAAAGGGAATATAATTTCGTGTCAGGAGGTAAAAACAGATGTATTCTAATTTCAAAATTGAAGGAAAATATGTTAATCTTAGAGCAACAATTAAGTCAGATTTGATTAATTATGAAAAATGGAATTCTGATGATTTAAAAACATATCAATTTGATGGTCCATGGTATAAGACAAATGGATTACCATTAGATGCTATTATTAATTGGAGGAAAAGATGGCTTGAGGGAGACAAAAAAACACCTTATCCATTTTTAGAAATTGAAACAAAGGAAAATTTCCATATTGGATGGGTAACTGCATATTATAATGAAGATGATCCACATGTAACCGAAATAGGTATAAATATTCCTGAAGATTCATGCTGGGGAAAAGGAATGGGGTCAGAAGCATTGTATTTATGGATAGATTATCTTTTTAATGAAAGAAAATTAACTCGCTTGGGTTTTAGTATATGGGAAGGGAATAAAGCAATGATTAAAGTAAGAGAAAAACTGGGATTTATTGAAGAATCAAGAATACGAAAAGGTTGTGAAGTAAATGGTATTTTCTATGATAGGATTAAAATGGGTATTTTACGAAATGAATGGGAAGATAGAAAGGAACACAGTGTATAACAAATGTTAATAAATATAGAAATTCTCAAAT
>CBDUZN010000111.1:0-6913 GCA_965371715.1 uncultured bacterium
GTAATCCTGATGTTAGAAGAAAATGTCCCTTTAAAATCACTCCTTCGTTTTCAAGTTGCTTTTCTTTCATTCATACCTTCCTTCATTTCATTAAGAATATTTTGTACTGCATTTTTTCTATTATCGCTTTGTGTTACTGGTCTTCCTATAACAATATAATCGGCTCCATCCCTAATCGCATCTTTTGGAGTGGCTGTTCTTGCCTGATCCTGCTGCTCTGTCCCAATAGGTCTAATTCCGGGAGTAATAATCAGAAAATCATTACCACAACTTTCTCTTATTGCAGAAATCTCCTTTGGCGATGCCACTACTCCATCTAAACCGGCTGATTTCACCGCATTTGCAAGTATTATTACTTCTTCCTCAGTTGTTCTATTTGTTGTTCCAATTATATCCTCCAAAAATGCTCCATCAAGAGATGTAAGAAGTGTAACTCCGACAACTGCCGGCACTGGATTTCCTCCATCCTTTAATTGCCATATTAGTTTGGCAACTCCTTCCATTACTCCAAATCCACCCATTGAATGAATTGTGAGAATATCAATATTCATTTCATAGGCAACCCTTACTGCATTAATCACAGTATTTGGTATATCATGCAATTTCAAATCAAGAAATACTTTTTTATTCTTGCTTTTCAACATTTCAACTGCTTTAATGCCTTCTTTTATAAAAAGTTGTAATCCTACCTTGTAAAATATAATATCATTCCCACAGTCATCCACAATTTTTTCTGCTAATGATAAATTATCCACATCCAAAGCAATAATTAATTTTTCATTAATATTCATTTTTTTTCCCATTTATAGTTGAAATAATGTTCCTTATTTTTTCAATATGGTTTTCTATGCAATATTCTTTCAGTTTATTACTAATATCTGTTAAAATTGTTGGTTCAATGAGAAGCGCTGTTCCTATCTGAATAGCAGATGCTCCTATCATCATAAATTCAATAACATCTTCAACAGTTCTAATCCCACCAACACCAATAATCGGTATTTTTACTGTGTTTGACATTTTATAAACATTCCATAATGATATTGGTTTTATAGCTGGTCCGGATAATCCAGCTACTTTGTTTTTGAAAATAAATTTTCCAGTATCAATATTAACAGCAGTTCCTAAATATGTATTTGTAAAGGTGATACCATCAAATCCTTCCATTTCGGCAATATTGGCTATTTCAAATGATTCATTAAAGGCAGGAGATAATTTTAGTATTAATGCTTTTTTTGTTAATTTTCTTATACCTTTAATAAGCTCTGTACTTTCTTTTATACTACTATTAATATTGAATCCATTTTTATGCACATTTGGACAGGAAATGTTTACTTCATATCCATCAATTCCGCTTTCCATTTCAAGTTTATTTATCATAATATTTATTTCTTCATTTGTGAAAGGTGCAAGATTAATAAATTTTGCGCAATCAATATTTTTTAATAATGGTAATTTATTCTCTATAAAATCATTAAGACCACCATTTTCTAAACCAATTGAATTAAGTAACCCGGAAGAAACTTCTTTTATGCGTGGAGTATCATTACCAATCTTCTCATTTAATGTAACTGATTTTGTTACAAATCCGCCAATAATACTCTGCTCATTATATTCCATAAGTTCGGGTCCCCATCCTGAACATCCGGATGCTCCTATCACTGGGGAATTCAATACTGTTTGTCCGATTTTTATTTTTAAATCAATCATAAATTATCCTTCTTCCATTAAGAACTGGACCATCCACACATACCTTCCCAAATGATCCATCATCATATTTAATTGCGCAGCCGCTGCATAAACCTAAACCACAGGCAATGATCTCTTCACATATTGCATAGAATTTAATATGCTTATCGGTTTTCTCTTTTATGGATTTCAACATGCCTTTTGGTCCGCAGGCAATAATAGTATTATATTCAAAATCATTTATATAATCTGTAACAAAACCCTTTTTCCCGATTTTTCCACTTTCATTAATATAAGTAGAATTTATTTTCAAATAATCTATAATATCTTTGTATTCTCCATCAATATCTCCAAATAATAAATTTACATTTCTATTTTCAATAAATCTCAAAATACCTGCAATACCTATACCACCTGCAATAAATAATGTTGTTTTATAGTCAATGGGTTTATCAAATGACTGTCCTAATGGAATTAGTGCATCAGTACACTCTCCCAATTTCATATTAGTAATTTTTTGTGTTCCACTGCCAATGATTTTTATAAGTACTGAAAATTTGTTTTTTTCTGCTGATACTATTGAAAAGGGTCTTCTTAACTTAAATTCATTCCCGGGAATAGAAATATTTACAAATTGTCCTAGTTTTACATCTATTGCTTTATCTGCTTCAAACATCATATACACAGTATTGTTTATGAATCGTTTACTGTTTTTCAGTATTATTTTCATCTTCAATTCTCTTTATTTGTTTTTCTGCATCAAGAAATATTTCTGAATGCGAATAATCATTAATTATTGTTTCAAGATACAATTTTGATTGTGTTGTATCAAATAGATCCTTCATATAAATATAGGAAAGAGCATATAATGCTTTGGGAGCATAATATGATTCAGGATAACTATCTTTAATAATAGTATAGTATTTTATTGCTTCATCAATTTTCTTTAAACTAATATAATTCACTTCAGCATATAGGAATCGGTTTTTTGCAATTTTTTCAATATCCTTTATTGTATCTGCTGCTAATTCATTTAACAGTTCAATAGACATTATTTTAATTTCTGCTTCAGGTCTGATTAATGAATTTTTTAATTCATCTACGATTTTTTTATAATTTTCCTTTGCCTTTTCATAATCTTCCATATGCTGTTCATATATGATTCCTCTTTCAAAGAGAAGTGAATCCTTTAATGGAATGTTCCTTTCCTGAATCAAAATATTATCAAGAATATTAAGAGCATCTTTTATTTTTCCATTTTTTGATAGAATTCTCACTCTAATCAATTCCAATGAATGTTTTTCTTGAGGATTATTAAAGTATTTAAGATTTCTTGATATAATTTCTTCTGCTTCACTATATTCCTCTTTCTTTATAAGTAGATTTGCATAAATAGTAACATATCTGAATCTATTTTCTTCTTTCAATTTATTTTGCTTTATTCTACTAATCTCATCAAATGATCCTTCGTAATCTTGCATTTCATATTTAATCAATCCTTTTATAAAATGCAATTTTGCTTTATTCTTCATATATTCAGCATATGTATTTACAATTTCAATTGCTCTTTCATAATTTCTCTGAATAAGCAATATATCAACCATTTTAATAAGAGATGTTTCCGTCCAATCCGATTTCCTGTCCATAAGTCGTTTAAAATAAATTTTTGCTATTTCATATTCCTCCTGCATAACATAAGTTAATGCAGTAAAATAAATAGATTCATCAATATATTGAGAATTGGGATAATAATCATTTAGTTCATTGAATTTCCTTATTGCTTTTGTATATTCACCTTTATACATATAAGATTTTCCAATTATTAATAATGCATCATCAACATATTTGGATCCAGGATGAAATTCCAATATTTTTGATGCCTTTTCAATTGCTTTATCAAGATATTGCAAATTGGGTTTATTATTGCTCTCCAATGGAGCAATACCAAGAGCGTAATATTTTTCAGCATTATAAAATACATTAAAATAGGCACATCCGCTCATTATCAGGATAAGAACTAACATAAATACTTTTTTCTGATTTTCCATAAGTTATAATTATATATTATTTTTATTTAATTACAATAGGAGAAATATCAAAATATCTTATTTTTCACTTTACAAGTTGATTGATTTCAGTAAAATATATGTATGAAATATTTATTATTATTATTACCATTATTCATTTACAGTTTCAATTATGAAGCAATTCCCAAATTGGAATGGATGGGACCTGAGAATCAATCACTTGAAAGATATCAGGATTATCTTGACCAGCATCCTTATGAGGAAACACATTTTGAATTAATAAAAAAATCTAACAGTAATTTCAAAGGACCTCTTATTGGGGTATTTGTTGAAACTGCTCTTTATAGTAGAATTGCTTCTTCAATTTCTGTATATATTAATGATTTACAGAATGAAGGATATGATGTACTTCTTTATACCTGTTCAGGGAGTACTCCATCAGATAATAAGGATTTACTTGCTCAATTATATTCGGATAGTAGTATGGAAGGTGCAATATTTGTAGGTAATCTACCAGCACCATTTTATCAAACAGATAATGATTTTAATGATCCTGCCTATGATGAATGGCCCTGCGACCTTTACTATATGGATATTGACGGTAATTGGGAAGATACCCTTCAAAGAAGTGGCTCTACTTTAATCCCAGGCACTGATGGGATTTATGACACCCATTCGGGAAATGTTGCCCCGGAAATTTATTTGGGAAGATTATTACCAAATCTTAGTGTGGATGACTCCATTATTCTTACTGATTATTTTACCAGAAATCATTTATATAGAACAAACCCGGATTCAACTGTAAAAAAGGCATTATTCTTTATTGATGATGATTGGGTTCCATGGAGAGGTAGTTGGCAGGCTGCTCTTAGCAGCGTATATGATTCAATTACTTCTGTTTATGAAGTTGAGATTACACGAGCAGATACATATTCTCTATGGCTTGATTCTGTTTTTGAATGGGTTTCATTATTTGCCCATTCATGGCCTGCTGGTCATGCTTTTTATTACAATAATAAAGTAAATACCGATTATTTCTATGCAACCAGTTACACCTCTAAAAATCCATCTGCAAGATTTTATAATTTTTTCTGTTGCTCATTTGCCGATTATACAGTAGCAAGTTATGGTACAGGAAGAGCTGTGTTTTCAGACAATGGTCTATGTGCTTTAGGCTCTACTAAATCCGGCTCAATGCTGGAATTTGATTATTTTTATACTCCTCTTTCTACAGGCAAATCAGTTGGACAGGCATTCCTTGATTGGTTTGACTATATTGCAATAAGTGGTTTTACACAAATGGAATTATCCTGGCATTATGGAATGTCTTTAATAGGAGATCCTTCTTTGGAACCAGACTTGGAATTCACTGGAATCACTTCCTTGAAACCTAATCCTGAACTCACAGATATTTTAAATAATCCGCAATATTCTGATAATAAGAATACTGTGACTCCTTTAATTTTTAATAGTCATGATTTAGAACTCATGATTAAATCTGGCTTTTCAACCTATAATTGTATGGGTAAACATATTGACAATCCAAATAAAACAGGGATTTATTTTCTTAAATCCCCTAATGGTAATATTAATAAGATTTTATTAATCAATATAAGATAATCCTTCCCAAATCATATTTACTCCTGTTATTACAATTATTGTGTTTTTTTATAATGCTCAATTGTAATATCAACAATTATATCCGCATTGATAAATGCTTATTTGTTATATCTTGTTTTATATATATTCTGAGATTATATTTATTTCTTTTCCAAATTTACATTTTTTCCAATAATAATTCTTTATTATTCCGTGCTCTTTCATCTTTTGGATTAATTTCTATAACTTTATCATAACATTCTATTGCCTTGTATGATTTCCCCTGCTCTTCCAAAATATTCCCTTTATTGTACCATGCGTTTTCATTGTTTGGATTTATTTCTATTGCTTTATTAAAACATTCTATTGCTCTATCAGTTTTCCCTTGCATTTTCAAAGTAAGTCCTTTTAATAACCATGCATTTTCATTTTCTGGATTTACTTCTATAACTTTATTATAACATTCTGTTGCTTCATTTAATTCCCACTGCTCTTCTAATATGATTCCCTTATTAATCCATGCACCTTCATCTCTTGGATTTATTTCTAATACCTTATTGAAACATTCCATTGCATTATCAATTTTGTTTTGTTTTGCTAATGAAACCCCTTTGTAATACAATGCACTATCATCCTTTGGATTTATTCGTATTGCTTTATTAAAACATTCTATTGCCTGATCATGCTTGTCCTGATTTTTCAAAGTAAGCCCTTTATTATTCCATGCCTTTTCATTTCTTGGATTAATTTTTATTACTTTATCATAACATTCTATTGCCTCATCCAATTTCCCTTGCTCTACCAATATAAACCCTTTATTAAACCATACCTTTTCATTTTCCGGATTGATTTCCAGTGCTTTATCATAACATTCTATTGCCTTATCTGATTTCCCCTGCTCTTCCAAAATAAACCCTTTATGGATCCATGTGTTTTCATTCTTTGGATTAATTTCTCTTGCTTCATCATACTTGTCCTGCAGCTTTAAAGCAGTATTTTTCAACTTCATTATTGTTTCATCTTTTGGATTTATTTTTATTGCTTTATTATAACATTCTATTGCTTCGTCAAATTTGCCTTGTTTTCCCAAAACAATCCCTTTCATGATCCATGCTTTTTCATGTTTTGGATTAATTATTATTGACTTATTATAATATTTTATTGCCACATCCAATTTATCTTGTTGCATTAAAGCAATCCCTTTATTACTATATGCTTCTTCATATTTTGGATTAATTATTATTGCTTTATCATAACATTCTATCGCTTTATCAAGTTTACCTTGTTTCATTAAAACATTCCCTTTCATAATCCATGCTTTTTCAGATTTCGGGTTGATTGCTATTGCTTTATTAAAACATTCAATTGCATGATCATTTCTGTTTTGTTGCATTAAAGCAAACCCTTTATTACCATATGCTTCTTCATCTCTTGGATTTATTTCTATTACTTTGTCATAACATTCTATTGCCTGATCAAGTTTGTCCTGATCTTTCAAAGCAATCCCTTTATTATTCAATGCTTCTTCGCATATTGGATTAATTTCTATTGCTTTGTTATAACATTTTATCGCCTCATTATATTTGCCTTGTTGCATTAAA
>CBDUZN010000112.1:0-6906 GCA_965371715.1 uncultured bacterium
AGAAAGCGGTTATTATCAAAAAAGGATAAATCGTATATTGAGGCATCTGTTTTAGCAGAGATTAAGAGTTTACGGGAAAGAATAGAAATAGTTAAAACAAGAAAAACCGAATTTAAGGATTTGGAAATTGAGGTTAATAAATTAAGTGATAAAATAAAGGAAGAGGAATTACAAAAGTATTTAAATAAATTAAAAGAAGATATTAATGAAATAAAAGCAGAATCAGGATTTAAAACGGAATTTGGAAAAAAACTTGATTTATGTAATGATTTTATTGAAGAATCATTGTTAAGGTTGGATTATGATGATTTTGATATTGCAATTATGACTTTTAATAATGGGGTTGAAAATCATTTAAAAGGCAAGCTCAATTCAAAGGAAAATTTATCACAATTAGTTAAAGATGCACATCAGCATAATATTATTGATTATGATATGATGTATGATTTAAATTGGATTGTTAATATGAGAATGGATTATATGAAAAATAAAAAGGAAATTTATCCGGATATTGCAAGAATGCGGAAATTACTAAATAGATTTGGTGAGTTTATTTAAATGGAGGAATTATGATACATAATGAAGTTATTGATACACTACTTGCACATAAATCAATCAGGAAATATAAGAATGAAATGCCTTCTGATGAAATGCTTGAAACAATAGTTAAAGCAGGGCAGCAGGCTCCATTTGCAAGTCAGGCATATAGTATTCTTTTAAGCAGGGATACTAAACGAAATCAATTTAAGGCACCATGGCTTTTCTATTTTTGCGTTGATATACACAAATTTGAATTAATAATGAAAAAAAGGGGCTGGGAAAGAGTGATGAATGATTTTTTTGTTTTCTTATTAAGTATTGAAGATGTTTCCTATGTTGCACAGAATATGGTAATTGCAGGAAGATCGCTTGGGCTTGGCAGTTGTTTTCTTGGATATGCACCATATCATGCTAAAATAATCAAAAAACAATTTGATTTACCTGAACATATTTTTCCGGTTGTTGGACTTACAATGGGTTTTTCTGATGAGGAGCCAGAAAAAAGACCCAGATATCCAATGGATTTTGTTTTATTTGAGGATAAGTATCCTGAACTTGATGATGAAACAATTAATAAAGCAATGAAGGTAATGGATGATGGTTATCTTAAACAGGATTATTATAAAAAGCTTAATGCAAAAATAAATCTTGGAAAAGAAACAGAGGATAAATATACATATGATGATTATTCATGGACAGAACATATTTCAAGAAAATGGGGATTATGGTCTGAGGATCCTGCAGAATTATTTGAGCAATTCAAATTGTGTGGATTTGATCTAAGGGGTGGGAAAACTAATAAAGAACAATTCTAATTATTTTCGTGAAAAGAATCCAAGAATAATTCCAAGAGCCACAGACCATAATGCAGCAAGCCCTATCTGATAATGTGGTGGTAGAGCAAATGTAATTGTATGGGCAGGGATCCAGAACCATATTAATGTGAACCATGATTGCTTTATCCCTGTAAATCCCCATTTTCTCATTATAAGATTATCTTCAACTCTATGAAAAAGCATCATTTGTGGTCCGAAGATGATATTAGTTAATGTTGACATGAAAATTGCCCATCCAATTGTACCATGAGCGAAAAATGGTAAAAAGCCATTACTCATTAATGTATCAGTAAATCCCTTCATTCCTGCAAATCCATATTTTATTAATATGCCCAATATACCCCAACCAATGATCTTTAAAAGAATTTCAAGCGGATTGCCCATTGATTTGATTGATTTTCTTCTTATAGGATAAGATATGATTTCTCCAACTGTGCCCAAAACAGCAAATTGAATAAATGCAGAAAAGAGAATATGTGAGTTAACCCAATTAATGTACCATTCCATATAAGTATATTACATAAAAAATATTTTATGTCAAGATTTCAATTTGTAAACATTATTAATTTTTTCATTTTTTCTACAATTTTTTTATCTTTTGTCTTTCAATCTTAATCCCACTTTTCAATATATATTTACAAGAATTTTGATTCTAAAAGATTATTTTGTCAAAAGAGTAGTAACATTAAACTAAATCAATAATATTGTAAATAGTTAATTGACTTTTAGCAAAAACAGGAGTATTATATAAACAGGTAATTAAAATGTTTGAAGAAACAAATTAAACAAGGGGGAAAAAAATGACAAAAAAGTTAGGCTGTTTTTGCATGGTCATGTTTTTAATAACAGGGCTTTTATTCTCCAATGAATTAGAGGAATTATCTCTTGAGGAACTTCTTAATCAAACAGTTGTTACGGTAGGTAAATCAGTGCGTATCTCAGAATCACCTGCTATAATTTCTGTAATCACAGCTTTGGAGATTGAGGAAATGGGTGTAATGAATCTTTACGAGGTTCTTTCCTATGTTCCTGGAATAGAGATAATGGAAACCTATTATGGATACACTGATATACAATTTAGAGGAATTTTGCAAACCCATTACAATAACAAAGCAGCTCTTTTACTTAATGGACAACCACTCTATGATCAGATTGTATCCTGTTATTATCTTGAACAGATTCCAGTATCTGCTATTGAACGAATAGAGATCATAAGAGGACCATGTGGTGTCCTTTATGGAACAAATGCTTATGCAGGTGTAATAAACATTATCACAAAAAAGGGTAATAAAGGCACAAAAGCATCAATTAAAGCAGGTTCATTTACTACTGTACAATCAGAGTTTGCAGTTGGCAAAGAAGAAAATGGATTTAATATATTTTTTGCAGGTGGGAACAATGAATCAAAGGGTTATTATAAGGATGTTAAATATGATGAAGATGATGTAATATTGGATGGTTCTTTTGGTAATTCTTCAGGAAGTCGCCAATTGGGATTCTATGCAGATGATAAAGATGCTTATGAAAATGATTATTCAAATCTATTTCTATCAATGGCTTATAAGGGATTTAGTTTAAATAGTGTATATTTTGAAAATGAAAAGGATAAATTCGGTGTTATACCAACACTATGTTCTACCGGTGAGAGATATTTGCAGGGATTCGGAACAAATTTAAAATATTCAAAAAGTGTGATTGAAAATATATTGAATATAAACAGTATAGTGTGGTATGATAGAATAGAAAAGCAAGAACGAGTTAATCTCTACAATCCTGTTCTGCGTGCTCCAGGAGGGTACCCAACTGATCAATATTATGATGGATATAAATATGGGGTACAGGCAGACTTTGAGTGCATGCCATTTCAATCAATGGATTTTCGCGGAGGAGCCGGTTATGAATTTGCTTATGCCAGTCCTTATTATTGGTTCTATGCAGATTCCATGGATGCAAATGGTGAACAAATACAGAATTTACCTGCAAATGCATTCACAGAAGAAAAAGATACATATAATGCTTGGGGATATCTTATGGGAACCATAACACCAATAAAGAGATTAAACATTATAGGCGGTGGAAGGCTAAATCAGAACAAACAGGCAAAAGCCATTACTATTTATAATGTTGGCATTATTTATTTACCATTTGATGATTTAAGTGTAAAGGCAATTTATAATACCGGGTTTAGAAATTCCAGTTTTTTTGAGAAGTATGTTCGCACTGTAAATATTCTTGCAGGAATGGAAGATTTGAAACCTGAAAAAATCAATACTATTGATATTGGAATGGACTATTCCTTCAACAATTATTCTCTTCGTGTAAATGTTTTTTATAGTAAAACAGATGAATTGATTAGTAGAAGGAATATGGACTCACTTGATTTGATTGCATTGAATGCAGAACCGGGATTCGGATCGGGGGCAATGGAATGGACAAAAGGTTCTATATATGAAAACATAAGTGGGCAAACCTTCCAGGGTGTAGAAGTGGAATTTAAAGGAAGACCCATAAAGATGATTCGCTTCTTTACTAACATATCATATAAAACAGGTGAAGATGCAGATAATAATGAATTACTGTTTTTTGCGCCACTTACAGCAAACTTTGGTATAACAATGATTCCTATAAAGCAATTTGAAATTTCACCAAGTGTGCAATATATTGGCAAGAGGGATGGACATTATAGTCCATTATATCCGTGGAATACCTGGACTGAAAGTGATTATTCTATTGATGCTTATACACTTGTTAGTCTCAAAATAACAATTAGACCCATAAAAGAATTAGCTATTTCATTTATTGGGAATAATCTATTAGATGAAGATTATGAATATCCGGAATATATCAGAAAATCAATTCCTTCAATACCCGGAGGACCGTGTAGAGCATTTTATGTTGGAATATCTTATCAATTATAAGATTTAAGTATATACTGTTCTTATTAAATGATAAAAATAGGAGAAAAATGAAATTTAAACAGATTTCTATAATATTTGTTATACTTATCATAAATAGTATTGCATATGCTGAGATAGCTATCATCAAATGGAAAGATATTACAATATATAATCAGGCAATTGAAGGATTTAAACAAACTGTAAATAGTGATTACACGATATTTGATTGTCAAGGAAACAAGGATGAAGTTGAAAAAATCCTTTCAAATATAAATTCCTATAATGTAATTTTTATTGTTGGTGAGATTCCACTTAAACAGGCAATAAAAAAAAGTATAACAAAACCAATTGTCTATGCAATGGTTTATAATCCTCAACTTATTGTTAAAAATATGGAAAATATTACCGGGGCAAGCTTAAATATATCCTTTAACACTCAATTTGCAATTATTAAAGAGGTTCTTCCGCAAGCGAAAAAGATTGGATTTTTATATTCAAGAGATGAACTTATAGAAGAGGCAGATAAATTGGCAAAATTATTTGAATTTAATCTTAAAAAAATAAAGGTGAATAGTGCAATTGATATTTCTAAAGGTCTTGCCTCTCTGAATGATTGTGACCTTATTATGATGATATCAGATCCAATTCTTTCATCCCGTGGAGTAATAAGTGCTTTCCTACTTTTTGGAATGGAAAATAAGATACCAATAAATGCCATTTCAGATAAACTGGTAAAATCAGGAGCATTATTTGCATTAACACCTAATTTTTTTGAAAATGGAAAGATCGCAGCTGATTTAGTGAATAAGATCATTTTAGAAAATAAGATTCCAATTGCACAAGGAATGAACAATGGTGATTTGTGGTTGAATTTGAAAGTAGCAAAGGATATGGAAATAAAAATTTCCTCAATAGTGATTAATGAGGCAAAGGGTGTTTTTGAGTAGATTTGTAAGATTATATTTATTACATTATTTAGTATAAAAGAAATAATTGTATAAATATTATTTTTATATTTTCTTTTTGACAGCCGGATAAAGTTCTGTATAATTTATAAGCATTGTATTAAGAATTATTATGTTTTAGATAAATTACTAAAAAATGTGCTAATAAATACTAATAATCATTTTGGAGAATGAATGAAGTTACTACAAAATCTTTCAAGAATAAAAATTGGTGGAATTCAAAAAACAATTTCTGCTACTATTATTTTTCTTATTCTTGGATTTGTTATTATTTATACTGTTTTTTTCTATTTCCAATCCCAAAATATTCTTACAGGACTATTTAAATCAAATGGTGAAGCTTTAGCAAGTTTAGGAGCCTTGAATTGTTGTGAAGGGATTGTAATGCAAGACGAAGTATTGTTATCTACAACAATTCTTAATCTTGCTCAGCAATCTGATATTCAATGGGTATGTATATATGATATAAATGGGAAAATCATTTCAAAATTCATGAGAACGGAAACAAATTTAAATTTATCTAAAGATTTCATTGAAAATCTTAATGAAAAGCAATTCGTTTCCCCAGGAGAAATCTGGGATTTTTATGCTCCTATAACTATCCAGGGTGAAGGATTATTAGAAGGAATGGAGGAAGAAAATGCTGGTTATATTAGATTGGGCTATTCACCTAATTTACTAAATATTGCCTTAAATCAATCAATAAGATCAGGTATAATTTTTGGTATTGGACTTCTTATTATTGGTCTTGCTCTTTCAATAATCTTAGCAGGCCGAATTTCCCAACCAATTGTTATTGTTTCCAAAAAGATGGAAGCAATTGGAACCGGTAAAGCAGATTTAACAAAAAGACTTGATATCAAACAAAAAAATGAACTTGGACATCTTGCATCCGGCTTTAATAATTTTGTTGAAATGTTACAAAATCTCATAAAAGAAATTGCTGATACTTCCCCGAAAATATTTGAACAGGCAAAGGAGATTGCTACTACATCAGAAGAACTTACTGCATCATCAGAGGAAATCACTGCATCTACCCAAGAAATTGCTAATAGTTCGGGAAAACAACTTCAGGATATAAATAGAATTATTGAGGAAACAAAAAGCGCACAAATTGCAACAAAGGAAACATTGAAAGCAGCCAATGAAAGCAAAAAATCATCAAATAAAATACTTATTATATCAGAGGAAGGAAAAATAGAGGCAAATGCAGCAACTGAGAATATTGGTATTATTGTTGGTGGAATACAGCGATTAACTGAACGAATTAATATTCTTTCTACTGAGACAAATAAAGTTTTGGATATTGTTGATACAATTAATTTAATTGCAAAAAAGACAAATATTTTAGCATTAAATACTACTATTGAAGCGGCAAGAGCTGGTGAATCAGGAAGAGGATTTACGGTTATTGCTGAAGAGGTTACAAGATTAGCTGAAGCAAGCAAATCTCAATCCAATGAGATTGGCAGAATAATAAAAAACATTATTGAAAAAACAGCTGAATACAAAAATTTCAGCCTGCTTTGCTCCTTCAAAGGCACTGACAAGGCAAATTTTCACCACAATACAAGAACAAACCCCAACCTTTTTGAAGAGCAGATTTATTCTTTTGAAAAAATAGTAATAGCCGGAATTGATGCTTATCCTTTCTTCTACAATCCAAAT
>CBDUZN010000113.1:0-6899 GCA_965371715.1 uncultured bacterium
TCAAGAAATGAGTATAGATGAATTAAAAGTATTATCAGCAGATATTTATACAATTTTTAATATTGATGGAAAGCCAGATAGAATGGAGAAAAAATTGATTGTGGATAAATACACATTTACAGAATCTGGCTATGCAGATGATTTTTATAGTATAATAAATGATTATAGCACATTAACAAAATATGAGAAAATGAATTATAGGCATTATTTGGGAATGACTCAGTTGTTTAGAAAATATAAATCAACAATACTAATGAGGAATAGCAATAATGATTCTATAATCAATGATAATTATTTAAAGGCAATTGAACTAAATCCCTATAATCCATTTTTGCGATATGAATATGCTAATTATCTTTTATTCGTAAATGACACAATATTAGCAGAGAATCAATTAAAGAGAGCAATTTTTGATGAACCATATTTTATAAATGGACACAAAAAACTATATGAATTGAAAGGAAAAGAAAAATATGAAAAGGAAATATTATTCTCAGAAGAAGAAATAAATCAATTAAAGGACAAAGCAAATACTGAATATGAAAAAAATCTTTTAAAATGATAATTATGTATATACAATTGAAAGGAAGCTTAGTTGAATAAAAACATTGTAACCTATGAACCAAACAATTCATTAAAAAAAGGGTATTTGTCTATTTTTAGTGAAATATTCAGTGAACTCAGGAAAAATAAATGGCTTACATATCAATTATTTAAAAGAGATTTTTTTGCAATATACAAACAATCATTTATTGGGTTTTTTTGGGTGTTTATTATACCCATTGTTAGTGTGGGAACATTTATTATTTTGAATCGAGCTGGTATATTTATCATTGGGGATATAAATGTGCCATATCCTATTTATGCAATACTTGGTTTGGCATTTTGGCAATTGTTCTCTACGGGTTTAGTTGCGAGTTCAAATTCCTTAGTGAAAGCAGGTCCAATGATAACAAAAATTAATTTTTCAAAAAAATCACTTGTATTTGCATCCACAGGGCAATCAATTGTATCATTTTTAATTCAATTTATTTTAGTCATTATATTATTCATATTTTATGGATTTAAACCAAGTATAATGATCTTAACAATACCATTATTTATAATGCCAATATTTTTATTTACACTTGGACTTGGATTTATATTATCACTTATGAATGGTATTATGAGAGATATAGGAAACATACTTGCAATACTAATGACATTTTTAATGTTTTTAACCCCTGTTTTATATGCAAAGCCAACAACTGGATTTCTTGCATTAATTACAAATTATAATCCAATCTATTATTTGATTTCAGTACCAAGAGAACTTATTTTGATGGGAACAATTACTGAGTGGAATGGCTATATAATTTCAAGTATAATATCAATAATTGTTTTCATAGTATGTTTAATAGTATTTCACTTAACAGAAACAAGAATAACAGAGAGAATATAAATGAATGATAATATTGCAATAAAAGTAGAACATATAAATAAAAAATACTGTAAATCATTAAAACGCTCTATGATATATGGTATTGAAGATATTGGAAAAAATATGTTCGGACTAAATGCAAATTCCGGTAAATTAAGAAAAAATGAGTTTTGGGCAATTGATGATGTTTCTTTTGAAGTGAGAAAGGGAGAGACACTTGGGATTATTGGTGCTAATGGTTCAGGGAAAACAACCCTTTTGAAGATGCTAAATGGTATTTTCTGGCCAGATAAAGGAAAAATATCAATAAGAGGCAAAGTCGGAGCTCTTATACAAATTGGTGCGGGATTTCATCCTTTACTTACTGGAAGAGAAAATATCTATATTAATGCTGCAATATTGGGAATGACAAAAAAGGAAGTAGATAAAAGATTTGATAATATTGTTGACTTTGCAGATATTGGTGATTTTTTAGACACACCTGTAAAATTTTATTCAAGTGGAATGTTTGTGCGGCTGGGATTTGCTGTTGCAGTGCATTGTGATCCTGATATACTACTTGTAGACGAGGTTTTGGCGGTAGGAGATGAAGGATTTCAAAATAAATGCTTCAATAAAATTGGTGAACTCAAAAAGAGTGGTACAACAACTATATTAGTATCTCATAATATGCATATTATTTCTACTTTCACAGAGAAAATCATTTTATTGAATAATGGCAATGCTAAATATTTCATAAGTGTTGCAGAAGGGATCAAGGAATATACCAAATTGTTTAATGATAAAAAGGATTCAGGTATAGAAAAAATATGCAGTGGGAATGATGAAATAAAATTTTATGATATTAACATAAGTAATAGGGTTTTTTGCCCGGGTGATTCTTTTTCAATATCTATGGAATATGTTTCTTTAGTGGATTATGATAAAATTGATATTGATATTGCAATTTTAAGTAGCAATGAAAGAGCAATATATTTCCAGGCAACTAATAGAGCATATAAAAAGATAATGAATTTGAAAAATGGTAAGCATCATTTGAATATAAAGATTGAAGATATAAGAATTAATAATGCAAATGTAAAAATTGCAATAGCAATATGGACAAAAAACAGAAGTAAACTCTTGTTTTGGTGGAGAATTCCAGTAGAGTTTAATGGAGTAGCTTATTCAACGGGAAAAAACTTTTTAAATGTATTATATAAGGTTAAATAAATGCTAAAAAATAGATATGTTAAGTATAAGAATATATTAAAGCATATTATCATTAAAATAAAGAATAGAAATAATAAAATCAATATCAATACTGCATTTATAAAAATATATTCAAAAGGTAAATTCAAAAATTTAGATAATCAGTATGTGATTCTTAAATATGGTAAAGGTACATTAATAGATCCTGATGTTATTATTGAATCACCAGAAAAAATAAAAATTGGCAGGAATTGTATTATAAGAAAAGGAGTGGTTCTTAGACCAGAAGGGGGTGAAATTGTAATAGGTGATAATTGTGTCATAAATCACTATTGTATTTTTCACGGAAAGGGAGGAATATACATAGGAGACTGGACAATAATGGGACCTCATTGTGGTTTGTATGCTCAGAACCACACTTATAATAGTTTTAATACACAAATTACTAAGCAAAAAAATATTGGGAAAGGTATATATTTAATGGGAGACAACTGGATAGGAGGACATTCGGTAATATGTGATGATGTTACACTGGGGAAAGGTGCTATTATAGGAGCAAATGGTACAGTTGTTAAATCAATCCCAATGGCTTCTATTGCTGTTGGATCTCCAGCAAAGATAATTAAAAAAAGATATGCAGGAGAATGGAATTTTAACAAAGTAGAACGAGCTGCTATTAACGGGATGCCAATTAATATTCAAAAACATGTAATTAAAAGGGGAAGATTATTAAGAGACTTAATTAGTATGAATGACAAAATATTAGATGTAGGCTGTGGTGAGGGATTTATCACATCAATACTATCAAAGAAAAATCCACATATAACAGGATGCGATTATTCAGATGAGGCTATTTCCATAGCTAAGAAGCAATATCCAAATATAAGATTTATTTATTCAAATTCTACAAATTTGAGTTTTAATAATGAGGTGTTTACAAAAGTAGTATTTTCTGATATTGCGGAGCATTTACTACCAATTCAGTTAGTTAAAAGTTTGAAGGAAATTGAGCGTGTTCTTATAAAAGGAGGAAAAATAGTATTAACTACCCCACTCACATCTAATGGGAAAAACACATCAACATATTCTCATTTATATGAATACTCAAAATCCGAAATGGAATCTATTTTAGCAAAAATATTTATCAATATTGAATTAGTTAATAATGATTTCGGAATTTTTATTGCTTTAAAGAGATAGTTGACATTATGAATATTTTATTTACAACTTCAGCAGCACCTAAAAAAAGTCCATTTTCAACAACGGAAAAAAGACCACCATTAGGATTGGGTTTTCTTATATCTCTTACACGGAATGAAGGACATAAGGTTTTTTTTATTGATAATTATTTAAGTCCATCAAATTTTATTGAAGATGGATTCCTACAAGATAATAATATTGATTTTGTTGGAATTTCTTCAAATACTATTTGTTTTAAAGATACACTGAGAATGATTAATGAAATTGAAAATCTGCGAAAAAAGGGATTGTGGAGTGGGAAAATGATTGTCGGTGGTCCGCACACATCAGTAGCACCTCAAACAATTCCTGATTTTGTTGATTATATTATCCAAGGGGAAGGAGAATCAGCAATATTAGAAATAATTAACAATAAAGAAAAAAAGAGAATTGTTAGGGGAAAAAGAATAAATAGTTTAGATTCTCTTCCTTTCCAACCATGGGATATTTTCACTAAATTGTTTTATGACTATACTTGTCCACGGATAAATGTAAGCCCTGTTTTCACTATGAATACAAGTAGGGGGTGCCCGTTTAATTGCTCTTTTTGCTCAGTAGGTTCTATATGGGGTAAAGAATATACATACTTCAGTGCAGATAGAATTATTTCTGAAATTGAATATTTAATTGAAAATTACAATGCAAAAGGTATTTACTTCAGAGAAGATCATTTTACTTTAAATATGGAAAGAACAAAATTATTTTGTAGAAAATTAATTGAAAAGAAGATTAATATACACTGGGCTTGCGAAACAAGGGTAGATTGTATGTCAGAGGAATTAGTTAAATTAATGAGTTTATCAGGGTGTAAATCTGTTTATTTAGGTGTAGAAAGTGGCAGTCAAAGAATATTAGATAAATTAAATAAAAAAATTACTATCAGTCAAATAGAAAACACTATTAATTGGTGTAAGAAATATAAAATAAAAGCATATTGCAGTTTAATTATTGGTACACCTGGAGAAAAATATGAAGATTACTTACTTACAAAACAATTAATGAAAAAATTAAAGCCCTATTCATATAGATTTAATATTTTTGTAGGAATACCTAATAGTCCTTTATATAAACATATTTTAAAAAACAATCTTTATGAATATATTGATAATATTGGATTAATGTATCTTCCTGGATATGATATAAAGACAAAATATTTTTATAATATTAGTAGTAAATCTATAGTTAATCATAATTTCAGGAAAAAGACATATTTTGACAAAAAATTGTTAAAACAATTCTATAAAAATAAATTTACTAATATAATTAAAACAATCATTAAATTTACAATTTCTACTTCACCAGGAGTTATAATCAATGAATTAAAACAATTAAGAAAATATGAATAACAATTTCAAACAAGACTATAATACTTTTTTACTAGAAAGAACAGAATTTATTAACACAAAATTATATTGAGAAACTTATTTATGATAAATAATATTAAATATGAACTTCAAGATAAACAATAAAAAACAAAAGGATTATACTTAATGAATCCGAGTAAATCTATTATTATAGCTGGATCAGGTCGAAGTGGAACAACATGGTTAGCTGAAATCATTGCTGCGTGTCATGGTTGCCGTCTTGTTTTTGAGCCTTTTGATTGCCGTAAAGTTCCTCAAGCAAAAAATTTGCCATTACGAACATATATGCGTCCAGATGGTAATTATCCTCAGTGGGAATTATTAATAAGAGATACTCTTACCGGTAAAATTACAAACAAATGGACAAATTCATTTAACATTAGACATTTTGCATCGCAATGTGTGATTAAGACAATTAGAGCAAACTTAATGCTTGGGTGGATAAGTCAAAAATATAACAATAATATTGTATATATTATTCGTCATCCCTGTGCTACAGTTTTTTCCCGATTACAATTAAATTGGGATACGCATTTGGATGTATTTCTTTCTCAACAAGAATTAATGGAAGATTATTTATTTCCTTATGAATCACTAATTAAAAACGCAAAAACAAAAGTTGAGCAACATACAATTATGTGGTGTATTGAAAATATTATTCCTTTAAAACAATTAGCAAAGTATAATTATTTCTTTATTACTTATGAACAATTATGTCTGCAAACAGAAATTGAAATCAATAATATTTTATCGTTTCTAGGATTACATCATAATTCAAATGTTTCAAAAGCAATATATAAAAGGTCAATGTCAAGACCAAATAGTGCAATTATAACAGGAAAAGATAAATTGTCATCTTGGACAGAACAATTATCTAGAAATGATATAAAACTGATATTAAATATTGTAACGCAGTTTGAAATTAACATTTATAATTCTAACCCAATACCACATTTATGAAAAAGATTAAAGAAAATTCAAATATAATTAACCATTTACAAAATAAAAAGATCACTGTTCTGATGTCTGTTTATAATGGAGAAAAGTATCTCAATCAGGCAATTGATAGTATTTTAAATCAAACATTTCGAGATTTTGAGTTTTTGATTATTAATGATGGTTCCAATGATAGAACTTCTAAAATTCTAAAAAGTTACAATGATATTAGAATTAAAATCATTAATAATGAAAAAAATATTGGCTTAACAAAATCATTGAACAAAGGGTTAAAAATAGCGAAAGGGGAATATATTGCACGGATGGATGCTGATGATATATCTTATACAAGTAGATTAGAAATACAATATAATTATTTAGAAGGTAATCAGGAAGTAGGTATTGTCGGTAGCTGGAATGATGTTATTAATAGTAATGGTGAGACAATAGAAGTTTCGAGAAGACCTTATTCTCCAGAATATATTTATTTCATCTTACACTTTAGGAATTGTTTAACACATTGTTCTGTAATGTTCAGGAAAGATTTATTAAGTGATATTGGATACTATGATGAAAAAATAAATAATGCTCAGGATTATGAACTATGGAACAGAGTTTCAAAGAAAGTGAAAGTTCATCAAATCCCAATGCTGTTAGTAAAATGGAGGAAAACTAATAATTCAATTAGTTCTAAACAGAGAAATAGCCAGATGAAAACTGTGAATAATGTTGTAAAAAGTAATTTAGAG
>CBDUZN010000114.1:0-6838 GCA_965371715.1 uncultured bacterium
TGTTTTTTTAATTTTTTAATTTTTTTCACTCTCAAACACTGCTACAAACATTTTCTTTTTATTTTATTTTTGTGGGGGGGCCCCCCACCCCCCCCTACTCGGATTATTTGGAATAATGAAGAAGGGCAAGCACAGGGGCAAACATATTCCTCGGATTACTTAGAATATGCCCCTACGGGAAATAATCCTTTATTTCAGAATTGTAAATTTCCTGATTGCCTCAAAATTATTGGTTTTATAAATAACAAAATATGTTCCGCTTACAAATGATAAATTGCTCAGTGAAAAATTATAAATTCCTGCATTACATATTTTACTAATTGGTGTAGCAATATTTCTACCGGTTACATCATATAATGAAATATTTACAAATTGCTTAACAGGCAAACTGTATCTGATAGTAGGCAAATAAATGCCTGGATTAGAACCAATTAAATTAAATGAATAATTAAATAATTTATTAGCAATAATGGAAATAGATCCAATAAAAATTTCATTATTAAAAATTGAATAATTGTATTTCATTCCTGCTTTGATTTCATTATCCATTAAATTATTTGTTTTTGTAGTAAAGGATTTGATATTTCCAGAATTGTCTTTTCTTTTGATTATCCATGAATTTGTATTCATATTGTTATCTAATGCTTTCCATCTAAGTAGAATACCATTATCAGTATTTATTGCAGAAATATTGGTTTCTTTAATGCCGGTTAAATGTTCATTTAAGTTTCCAATTTCTATTTCTAATATTGATGGAATATCATCAGGATTTAATGTATCTGTAAACATACAAAATGTTAGTCGCAATGTGTCATAAACAGCTTCATTTAATGTTGTTAAATCGATCGAACCATTTTTATAAATAGTTGTAAATCCTGTTGAATTTCCCGGTAAATCAACATCAGGAATATTATTCCAAATATTACTATCGCAGTATTGAACTTTAACAATAATTGAATCATTAATTGATGATTGCAGCCAATATACATATCCCCAATTTGTTCGGGCATATATATTGTATAGATCAATATATGCAAATGGAGCAGTTGTAAATGAACCGGAGTCAGCATATATAGGATATTCATTACCAAAAAGAATGTTGTCAAAGCCCGCTGCCCATCCCCAATTGCCATTATCATCATAATTGAAAATAACGCGAATACTTTCCGCAGGCATATAAGAAGAAATATCAAAGTTCTTTATATTTGATGAAGATACAAATGTGCTAAATAGAGTTGTGTTGTTCCATGAGCCATTAAATGTTTCAAGATCAACAGAAAATTCTTCACCTTCATAATTTCTAAAAGTATAAGAAAAACACAATGTTAATGAATTAATGCCATTAACATAAATTGCAGGAGACATTGCACTTTCAATTGCCGGAGCTGCAACGCTGCCTGCATCATCATCAGAATAATATACGAAATATGTTTCTGATGAAGGTGGGGATCCTCCTAAGTCGCTCTGTGCACCGGAAGCAATTCTCCATGTATGAGCATCACCATTGGGATTAATGATTGTCCACTCAGCAGGGATTGCTCCGCTTTCAAAGTCCTCAGAATACAATGAATCAAAACCTGTACCCATATTATTAATTAATACAATGCTATCACCCTGAACCTGAGTTCCTGTAAATGAATTAAAAGCAAATTGATAATTATTATGTTGATAGAAAGCACAATTATCTGAACCCAGTCCCGTATTTGTTGTAAAAGAACGAACTCCTGAATGTAATGACCAATAATTACTACCTGTTGGGTCCTTTGCGCGAATTTTATAATAATATGTCATACTATCAGATAAAGATGGAAAAATAAAACTGGCAGTATCGCCTGAAGCATACAAAGCAGTAATAACACTATCCGGTGATGAGAAGGAAGCATTATTATCATAAAGTATAAGGTATAGAATATTATCATTTTCATTATCTGTTGATCTAAAAATAATTTCAGGTGTTAAAATATTAATAGAAATACATTTGGGCATTGAAAGTATTGTGGGTCTATTCGGATTTCCTGAAGCAACCAAAGCCCTATCTTCATAAGGAAAATAATTATGTGCTGTTATTGTAATATCTAAACTATCAGAAGATAAAATATCAATATTTATTGCAGCATCACCATTAATATCTGTATATCCCACTGCATAAGAACTATCATTCATAATACATATTCGTGCATTATTAATAGTAGCGGAAGTTAATAAATCGGTAACATTGAATTCATAATCATTATTACCCAAAGGTATAACATCATCATAAGCTGCAGTTAAAGATTGAGGATAATCTGTAAACACATCCAGTTCAGGATCGCCAAAAAGATTTAATTCATATATACACCATGCCCAAGTGCCAAACCAACTTATATTTGGAATAAGGCCATTCTTTGATATATTATGTAAAGCACCAAGAGTATATATACTGTCATAAAATAGTGTATGATAAAACAGGGAATCAATTTCTTCGGATGGGCCAAAATTGGGAGGGGCTCCCCAGCCAAACCTTGAATTAAATATTACTGCAAGAGCACCACCATCCGGATTATTGACAAGTTTTTCACCAAAACAATCACCACCTGCAATATAATCAGTTGCCCCGCACATACAGCCAATGGAATTGAGAATATTGATATAGGGCATATTACTTAGTGTATCCGCATCTGTATTATTGAAAAATGCATCTGTTTCATAATATATCCCACTTTCATTCCCATGTCCCACTAAATGACCAAGAAAGGCACCTTCATTATATTTCGCCAAAAAACCGTTATGCGATAATTCACCTCTTCTTTCATACATTTTAATATCTTCCCATCCGGCTGGAGACATATCTGCAATAATATTTTGACCAATTGTATCTCCCTGATAGGTTGACCATAGAATGGCAGCAGGTAACATCATTTTTTTCATATAGGAGGAATCAGGGGTTTTTTCATACATTAATACCTTATTTACAAATGTTTGTGCATGTTCAATAGTTAATATTGGTGCTCTTCCAACAAATACATCAGCATACATATCAACACTATCTGTTCGTTCTCCCCATGTGCCATCTCCATCAGCATTCCATGTTCCATCAAGATCAGCAAAGTATAGATCAGATATAATTGTATCTTCATCAATATAATAACCGGCTCCTGAAGTGAGATAATAAACATCCCTTCTTGGTATTATTTCCTGTGAATTCTCAAAATCAGATTGCCCAGCCAATAGAAAATACATTGATCCATAAGTACTATGTGCATCAATAATAAAATTTCTTATCTGTTCGGCATTGTCAGTACCAGAATAATTAGAATATATATAATCAGCCGTTACGATTTGTGTTGGTATTCCCTTTTTTGTTTTCCATTCTGCTAAACGGGTAAAAACAGTGTCAAAATCCGATGTTGTAATAATAAAATAATTAATTGAATCACGGGATGCCTTGGATGAACTATGCTTTTTATCTTTTGAAATAAATTTATCAATATCATTAGTATTTGATACAAGGTTTTTAAGAATATTTTTTGAGAATTTTTCTTTCATATGTATATTGGAATTGTAGCCTTTATAACTGTAAAAAATTCTTACTTTGATTTTTGAAATGAATTCCAATTTATTAAGTGCAGGATAATATATAAATGGGCAAACATTAATACCGCATAATGCATTGCCGCCCATATTTCCCTGATGCCCCAGAAATGCATTATTAACAGGAAATGGATCGCTTGATGAATAGATTTCATTATTAGGGGAATTAAATATATCGGGTACCTTATAGGAAATAGGTTTGTTTTTCTGAATAGGATATATATTGTAATTTCCATCTAATGTAATTGTGGATATATCAACAATAATCACACTATCTGCTTTGCATCCAATAGGTAAAATAAATGTTTCTGTTTTGGTTGGTAAAGCCGGTTCTGATATCCCAAATGCATTACCACATCCTTTCAGTAAAAGCATATCATAATTATTTTCTTTTATAATTGTAATATCATTACTATTGAAAGAAAAGGAACTTTCAATATATGATGCATTAAGGATAAGTGCAATTGAAAATAGAAATAGAATAAATACTTTTTTCACGATTCCTCCATTTTATTAATATTCTATTATTTTATAGGTTTTAATGAATGGTGTCAATTAATATTTGGATATTTGTGATGATTGTGTGAGGCTACATGCTCAAGGAGCATGTAGGAGAAAGAAAACAACGATAAGAATAATGATAATGATTTGCGTTATGTAATGTTTTGCGTAATACATTCTTCGAATTACTCAGAATGTACCTTTAATTGTCCGCAGGCACCAAAAATGTCTCTTCCCTTGCTTTTTCTTATAATAACGGTATCCTTTAATACATACAATTTTTCCTTAAATTCCAAAATGTCGCTATCAGTGGGTTCATTAAAGTCAAATCCCGATACCCTATTATACGGGATTATATTCAGTTTACAGTCAATGTATTTAAGGAAATTAAGTAATGCTGAAATATCTTCATTATTATTATTAAATCCGGGAATAAGAATATATTCAAATGTTATGCGTTTATTCCTTATTCTTTGATATTTCCTGATTATGGATTTCAATTCCCTTAATCCATATTTTTTTGCAATAGGCATGATTTGTTCTCTTTTTTTCTGAATTGCACTATTTAAAGAGATTGCAAGTGTTATTTGAAGAGGGAAATCAATGATATTCTGAATGCCCGGGATTATACCGGCAGTAGAAAGAGTGATTTTTCTTGCACCAATCCTTATGCCTTTATCTTCATTTAGAATTTCTAAGGATCTAAATACATTATCTATATTTAATAATGGTTCGCCCATACCCATATATACGACATTAGTAATGCGTTTATCAATATCATCCCTTGCCGAAATATGCTGCTGAATTATTTCTCCTGCACTAAGGTCTCTACCCGACCTTTTCCCTGTAGCACAAAATTTACATCCAAGTGCACAGCCCGTTTGAGTTGAAATACATTGTGTAATCCTTTTGCCTTCAAAAATAATCACCGATTCAACCAAATCCTTATTAAAGTCAAATGCATATTTGATTGTTTTATCTAATTTGGATTGTTCCTTAAATGTTATAATTGGTTTTGTGAAATCAAATATATTATTGATTGTTTCTTTGTCCTTTATGGCAATATCTGTCATTTCATTTGTATTATAAATCCCTTTCTCATAAACCCATTTAAATAGTATATCAGATATAAAGGGTCTTAAACTATGTTCCTTGAGAATTGTTCTTATATTAAAGCGATTGTAATTAAAAAAGTCCATTTTGTTCATAGAATAAAAATATAGTTATATTGAAATAAGTCAATAAGGAATGTCTTTTACACTACCAATTTACAAATCACTATTGACAAATATTATAAATAGGTTTAGGATTTGATTAATTAAAAAGAGATTATAATAGAAAAGTGGTTTTGTTTTTTAAATTTCACAAGGGGGTGTAAAGTGGAAAGATTATTGTTTATTAGTATTAATAAGGGAGTATTGATGAAGAGGTTTTGCTCTCGCGCGCTCCCTCTCTCTTTCTAACAGATCACACAAAACACAGGGGGAATTATGAAGATTAGGTTTATGAGTATTCTATTAATCATGATGCTATTTGTATTTGGACTAACACTAAACGGACAAACAATAATATCAGACAATTTTGATGATGATTTAGAAAAATGGACAGAAACAGAGATAAAACTTGAAAGCGAAACTATTAATCGTACAATATTAAATGATTCACTTTATATTAATATACTCTATGATTATGATATAGGAAACCCACATCAAACAAATATTTACTTTAGAAGGAATCTTCCGGATGATTATTCAGTTGATAATGAGAAGATTCTATTAGATGTATCATTCAAGAATATAGTAAATTTTGATTATACAAATTATCTTGAAGCACCTCAATTTATATTTCATATTGGAGGTGAAAGGATAAATATAATTCAAGCAGTCAATGCAACCCAAGATAGTCCAGGATATTACATAGAAACTTATAGTGGAGTAATACAGTATATTGATTACTTAGAATTGCTTGATTTTGAAATAGAATTAGAAAGAAATGAATGGTCATATTCATTCACTATCAAATGGCATGGTGATGATGAATATTCAGGAGAAGTAACACATTGGATTGGTTTAAGTGGAGGATATATTTTATTAGAGGCATGCATTGGTCCTTTATATGTAAGTGGCACAGCTAAAGAAATTCCTAATCTTATAAATTTTGATTTGAAATTAGACAAATTCTGGGTATATCCTGACTATTCCGGAACAAAAGTAACACAGACAAACAGTATATATGGGTTTAAGGATGAGGTAGTAAATTTTCAGGCAGAAGATGCTTATACAGGAATTTTTCTAACAGATAGATTAGTAGAAATGAACACAGGAGACAATCAGACATTTAGCGGAGAAACAGATGAAAATGGAGAAATCAGTTTTAATATAAATACAGAATCGGATGAAGATATATTAGTAGAAATGGCAGGTGATGACTTTTATGATTATTCAGGAATAATAGATGTAACAATATATAATATGACAGTTAATCATATAGAAGAAACCCCAATACCAAAGGAAAGGACTCTACTTGTACAGGTAAGTGATGGTAGAATAGAGCCGAGATTACCATATCCACCATTAGTTGATGCAACTGTAACAATAACAAATGGAGAGGATATAATATATTCGGGATTAACGGATGCATTGGGTAGATATGGAGTATTTGAGAATGTCAGATATTCAAAAGATATTGATATAAAGGTAGAGAAAGAGACATATAAAACCTATACAGGATTAATACATCCCTATATGTGGTCAAATGATAAGAATGC
>CBDUZN010000115.1:0-6801 GCA_965371715.1 uncultured bacterium
ATACTTGCTAATCAGCATTTTTTGCTTCTTTGTTTAATAAACTCACGCTAGATACTTTTTCTTGCCCTCCTCTCTGCTCTTCTTAGATATTCTCTGCAATTGCCCGTGCAATTAGTATGGAGTTTAGGCGTCTTTCGGCAGAATCAGAACGGGAATTAAGAACAACTGGTACAGATGCACCAAAAACCAATCCTCCGGAATTTGCATTACCATGGAATTTATAACTTTTTCCTAATATATTAGCCGATTCTAAATTGGGAAGTAGAAGTAAATCCGGGTCTCCAACAACAGGGGAGTCTTCCATATGTTTTCCCTTAGCACAAGTTAAGCTAATAGCAATATCATAAGAAAGTGGTCCATCAACAATAAAGCCCTTTATCTGTCCCCTTTCGGACATTTTTGATAAACAAGCAGCATCGGCAGTTGCCTGTAATTTTGGATTAACAATTTCTATTGCTGTTAGAATTGCAACCTTTGGTTCATTTATTTCAAGAGCAGTCCAAAGACATTTGGTATTTTCAATAATAACTTTTTTTTCTTCAAGAGTAGGAAAAGGAACAATAGCATTATCAGTAACAGCAATAAATTTATGATAACTTTCCATTTCAAAAAGAGTAAGATTAGAAAGTGTTGATGAACTACGGATACCTTTTTCCTTATCAAGGATTGCCTTTAAATAATAAATAGTTTCCAGTCTCCCCTTTATCAAAATTTGTGCCTCATTATCTCTGATTGACTTTACCGCCATTTTAGCAGAGTCAGCATCGGATGGAGAATTACGGATATCATAATCTTTTACATTTTCTCCCAATGATTCAATAATTGAAATTATTTTTTTTGAGACCCCTGTTAAAATAGGTTTTTCAGCAATGCCCATTTCTTTTGCTAATTTAATTCCGCCAATTACCTTTTCATCTTCTGCAGCTGCAACAACCATACGCATTGGTTTAAATTTCATCACTGTTTTTTTTAATTCATTAAAATTTTTTATTGACATATTGCTTTACTCCTCAATAATTGTTTTTACAGGCCATGTCATAAATTTGTCTTGTCCCTGAATAACCCTTAATACGCTTGAAGCTAAAGCTCTGTTTTCATTACTGCCGGGATAAGCATAAACATTTCCAATTTTATGAACCTTAGATTTAATATCATTTATTAGTTTTTCGGAATGTGCTAATCCACCCGTAATAATAATACCATCCAAATCAAAATCTAAAACAGAAGCCATTGATCCAATTTGTTTACAGATTTGATATATCATAGCATTATATACAATTTCTGAATGTTTATTCTTTTTTTGTATTTGTGATAAAACCTCTCTTAAATCTTTGGTGCCCAAATATGCGAATATACCAGCTTCACCATATAATTTTTTCATTAATTCCTGTTTTGTGTATTTACCCGAAAAACAGGCATTAATTAGTGGAATAGGAGGAATTCCTCCAGCTCTTTCAGGGGTAAAAGAAGCGGATTCCATTCTGTTATCATTATCAACAATTTTTCCTCTATCAAAAGCGGCAATTGAAAAACCAGCACCTAAATGTGCAACAACACATTTCATTTGTTCAAAATCCTTATTTATTTCTTTGCTTAATCTATGTATTGTAGCTCTAATATTTAATGCATGAACAAAACTAAATCTTGGGAAATCCGGACATCCCGAAATTCTGGCAACAGGAGTAAACTCATCAACTCCAACAGGGTCAACAATAAAAGCATCTACCTTATATGTTTGCGCAACGCGATATGCTAATGGTGCTCCTAAATTAGATGCATGCTGATAAACAGGAGTAATTAAGGAAAAATCTACCAATTCTTTATTGATTTTTATTACACCGCTTGGAACAGGAGAAAGCATTCCTCCCCTTCCGGCACAAGCAACAATACTTGAATTAACAGGAAGATTATCAGTAATAAATTGACGAACAATTTTTTCCCTATAATCAACCTGAGCAGAAACACTTTCAAATTGATTTATGATTTTATCAGAATGCTCTATTGTTTTTGCTACAATTTCCTTGATTTCATTTTCTATAATCTGATAAAAAGCACACTTGGTAGATGTAGCTCCGGGATTTACAGTAAAAATAATTTGAGTATTGCCCATAAAATCTTCTCCTTTTAGAAGTTAATCTTTTACTCAATTCAATTCTTTGAATTTGTAGTTTATCATTTTAAGCATCTAATATCAAGACATATTCTAAATAATCTGAAAAAGATTTTTCCATCGTGTTTACTTATCTTTATTAGCTTATTCTTGACTTTATAATACACATAATATATATTAACAATCATATGGTCAGAAGAAAAAGAAAAAAAACAAATAAGCAATTAAAAAAGTGGATAAATAGAATTGTTTTTACAATGGGTATTTTAATATTCATACTTTTTTTTACAACAATTACAGTAGGATTGACTTTATATAATAATCTCCAAAAAGAAATTCCATCAATGACAGATATGATGCTTTATGCACCACCAACAGCAACAGAAGTATATGATTCAAATAATAAAAAAATATCAGATTTTTTTATTGAGAAAAGAGTAACTGTTGAATTAAAGAGTATTCCTCAATATGCAATTGATGCAACGATAGCCCTTGAAGATCAAAGGTTTTATGAGCATTGGGGAGTAAATATTTTTAGGATTGGTATTGCTCTTATAAAAGATATTCAGCATGCAAGTATAAAGCAGGGCGGTTCAACAGTAACTCAGCAATTGGCTAGAAATATGTTTCTATCCCTTGAGCAAACAATTGTGAGGAAAATAAAGGAAGCATTGATATCTGTACAGCTAGAAAAGAATTTTTCAAAGGATGAAATCCTTGAAATGTATTTTAATCAGATTAATTATGGGAATGGCGCTTATGGTATAGAAGCAGCCGCAAATGTGTATTTTGGCAAGAGCGTTGAGGAACTAAACCTTTCCGAAGCAGCCATTTTGGCGGGTATCCCCAATCTACCAGAGCACTATAACCCCTTCAAACATCCAGAAAATGCAAAAAACAGACAAAAAACATGTTTATGTGGAATGCTTGAGCAAAGGTATATTACAAAAGAACAATTTTATGATGCATTGGAAAAGACAATTAAATTAAAGAAAAAATCAACCGAAAAACAATATGCAAAATATTTTATTGAAGAAGTGAGAAAAGAAGTTATAAATAGATTTGGATATGATGTGCTTTATAAAGGTGGATTGAAAATATATACAACACTTGATATGGAAATACAGCAACATGCAGAAGTAACTGTTGAAAGGCAACTCAAAAGATATGAAAAACGGTATAAAGAAGTTAAATTTACAAAAGAGGATTATGATTCTTTACCAATTGAAGAAAAAGATGAATATACCGTAATTCCTTATTTACAAGCTGCTTTAATTATTATTAATAATCAAACAGGTGGAATAAAGGCAATGGTGGGAGGAAGAGATTTTAAGGATAGTGAATTTAACAGGGTTTATCAGGCACCCAGGCAACCCGGATCAATATTTAAAATATTTTTATTTGGCGCAGCAATAGAAAACGGAATGAGTCCAGGAGATATAATAATGGACACACCTGTTGTTCTGGATGATGGCACCGATGAACCATATAAACCACATAATTATGATGAAACATTTATGGGACCCATATCATTACGCATTGCATTGTCAAAATCACGAAATGTTACGGCAGTGCGTCTTATTGATAATATTGGACCAGCAACAGTTGTAAACTTTGCACATAAGCTTGGAATAAAAAGCAAATTAGATCCATATATTTCTCTTGCCTTGGGTAGTAGCGAAGTTACCCTATTTGAGATGACAAGAGCTTTTTCGGTGTTTCCCAATTATGGAATTATTAAAAATATTTCAATGATAAGATATATTGAGGATGCAGAAGGCAATATTATTTATAAAACTGATATTACAGATAAAAGAGTAATGGATGATGATGATGCCTATTTAATAACAAGCATGTTAGAAACAACTGCAAAAGAAGGAACAGGACAGGGAATGAAATGGATGGGGATTAAAGCAAATGCAGGAGGAAAAACAGGAACAACAGATGATTATTCTAATGCATGGTTTATTGGCTTTACAAGAGAGATAACTTGCGGCGTATGGGTGGGTTACGACGAACTCCGTGGAATTGGAGATAAGGCAACCGGAGCAGCAATAGCATTGCCTATATGGGCATATACTGTTAAACCATTTATTGATAATTCGGATACATTATCATTTATTCCTACAGATAGCATTATCAGGGTGAAGATATGTAAATCATCCGGACTTTTACCATCCAAATATTGTAAAGAGATTATTGAAGAAATATATAAAATTGGAAGAGAGCCGGTGGAGGTTTGTACAAGACACTCTAAGGGCGGCATATCAGAATATGAATTTGAATCATATGATTCAAAGCAACACAATACAGGAGGTATTTAGATGAGATTTCTTGTTCTTTTTTTAATAGCAATAATAATAGTTGGCGGACTTGTAATTTTTTATTATTACAATGAAGAGTATAAGCCAGCAATAGAAAAATACGGAGACCTTTTGGATGAAAACAAAACACTTGCCAAGTATCTATCAGAACTACGCTTTGAAGCAGAAGATATTCAACCCGAAATAAAGAATGATACATTAATGAACATGTTTCCGCAGACAGAAACAAGTCCTGTTTATGAGAAAAACATAACAGGTATAAAATTAACATTACCTGTTGGAAATCTTTTTGATCCGGGAGGATACAAATTAAACGAAAAAGGAAGAGGATTAATTAGAAAGATAGCGGAAATCATTTCACGCATTGAAAACACGGATATTATTATAGAGGGACATACGGATAATGAAGAAATTGGACCCACATTAAAAAAGACAATCCAATCAAATTGGGAATTATCCTCTTTAAGAGCAATAAATGTTGTGAAATTTCTCCAGGACTCTGTAAAGATAAGTCCTGAAAAGCTTTCGGCGGTTGCATATGGAGAAACAAGGCCAATTGAATCAAATGAAACGGAATTCGGAAAAAAGAAAAATAGAAGAATAGAAATCTTTTTAAGATATAAGGACTTTGCTCCAAATAAAGAAATAATAAAGAAGCTTATTCCTGTTGATTCTATTCCTGCTGATTCTCTGATAAATGAATAAAGCATTACTCTTGTTCTCAGGAGGGCTGGACAGCATTCTGGCATATTATGTATTAAAGGATGCCGGCATTGATGAGGTAAAAGCGATTTTTTACGAAACACCTTTTTTTTCTTCGGATAAACCTCTAAAATATGCAGAAAAAAACAATATTAAGTTAATTGTAAAAAAGGTTTTTACTGATTATAAAAAAATGTTATTAAATCCTCGTTATGGCTATGGGAAAAATTTGAATCCATGCATTGATTGCCATGTCCTTATGATTAACAAAACAATAGAGATTGCGAAAACCGAAAACATAGATATTGTTGCAACAGGAGAAGTTATTGGTCAAAGACCAATGTCCCAAAACAGGGGGGCATTTAATGCAATGAATAAAATGATAACAGATCCTCAAATGATATTAAGACCATTATGTGCATTGCTTTCAAAGGAAACGGAGATGGAAAAAAGAGGGATTATTAATAGGGGAAAATTGTTGAAATTGAATGGAAGAAGCAGGAAAAAGCAGATAGAACTTGCAAATACATTAGGTATTGTGGATTATCCGAATCCTGCAGGAGGATGCCTATTAACGCATAGAGAATATGCAGATAAGGTTAAGCTGTTAATAAACAGGAAGATGCTAAACAGTAGAAATGTAGAATTAATTAAGCATGGCAGAGTAGAATTTTTGAAAAAGGGGTTTACTATAATAGCAAGGGATGAAAAATGTAGTGAAAGATTAATGAAAATTGCAAAAGAAAAAAAGTATCATATAAAACACGAAAAGGGTCCAATTGGAATAATATGCGGGGAAATAGAAAAAGATGAATATAATATGTTTATAAAAAAGATGAAAAAACATTCAAAAAGCATGGAAAGTGATAATGAGATCATACAATTATAATCAAACAGTGATTAAAAGCATTGAACAAATGTTTAAAAAGAAAGCATTAATAGAGATATCTTCCGAACAATCAAAAAAACTATCACATTATATTGCGTTAATTCACAAATGGTCAAGGGTTATACAGCTAATATCCGATGGAGACAAAGAGCAAATTATTGAAAGGCATATTGTTAACTCATTAATTATATTTAATCAAATTGAAACAGATAAATATTCACAAATTGCTGATATTGGATCGGGGAATGGTTTCCCGGGAATTGTATTAGGTATTTTTTATCCGGAAAAATCAATTACTTTAATAGAAAACAGATCCAAAAAGGCATCTTTTCTTAATCAGGCAATTTATGAATTGGAATTAATAAATATGAATGTATTCTCAGCAAATGCAGAGAAATATGATTTTACACAAACAGACATAATATTAAGCAGGGCTTTTGGAGACATTAAAAAGGTTTTGTCTGTAATAAAAAACGAATTCAATGGAGACATTGGTATATATCAAAGGGATTTAATAATGCTGTATAACAAGAACGGTCTTTTTCTGGAATAAGGTTTCCAATAAAAAAACAAATGTTCCACGTGGAACATTTGCATAACTTACACCCATATGTTTATGTGAAATATTAATGTTCCATGTGGAACAATAATACAGATTTCAGCAATTGATTCCTGTATTGGCATATTCCGCATATTCTGAGTAATTCGAAGTACATTCCGAATAATTTGAGGTTTATCGTATACAATAAATATTGTATTGAGAGCAAATAGCAGTA
>CBDUZN010000116.1:0-6793 GCA_965371715.1 uncultured bacterium
TAATTGATTTTACCAATAGTAATATTGGAAAACATTCTCTTCAATTTTCAATAACAGATAAAGGAAATAATCTAAATGCCTTATCAAAAAAATTTCATATAGCAATTAATAGACAGAATTTTAAAAAATTGGAAAACATATTCGGAGAAGGTAATATTGATTATGTATTCAAACAATTTTAAATAAGGACATATAATGAGAAATTCAATTGTAATAGGAATGCAATGGGGAGATGAAGGAAAAGGCAAATGCGTTGATGTTCTTTCCTCAAAAGTAGATGCAGTTATCAGATATCAGGGTGGGGCTAATGCCGGTCATACTGTTATTATTGGCAAAAAAAAAGTAATTCTTCATTTACTCCCTACTGGAATATTGCAGAACAAAATCTCAATTATTGGAAATGGTGTTGTTGTAGATATTAAAGATCTTGTTAATGAAATCAATCAAATAAAAAAACAGGGATTTTCAGCAAAAAAATTGATTATCAGTAGTAGAGCACATATTCTTCTTCCAACACATAAAATTATTGATAGTGCTAAGGAAGACAAAAGAAAAAATAAATTGGGCACTACAAAAAGTGGGATTGGTCCGGCTTATATTGATAAATATGGAAGGAAAGGGATAAGAGCATCGGATATGCTTAGAAAAAAGCACTTTGAGGAAAAGATTTTATATTTCATTACTCAATTTAATAAATACGAAGCAACTTATTATAGTGTAAAGAAAATAAATAAAGTAAAATTTGTTAAAGATATGATGATTATAAGAAATAAATTGTATAAATATGTTAAGGATATTGACATTGTAGCCAAAGATTTAATTGATAAAAAGAAAACAATTCTTTTTGAAGGTGCGCAAGGCATACTTCTTGATATTGATTTTGGCACATATCCCTTTGTTACATCATCACATACAATTGCTCCTTATGCATTTTGTGGTAGTGGGATTCCGGTGTTAAGTGATTATCAGGTAATTGGAATACTAAAAGCATATACAACTAGAGTAGGAAAAGGCCCATTTCCTACAAGATTAACAGATAAAGAAGATGCAATTCTTCGTAAAAAAGGAAATGAATTTGGAGCAAAAACAGGAAGGGCTAGAAATTGTGGTTGGCTTGATTTGTTCGCAACAAAATATGCAGCATTCCTTAATGGTACTAATAAATTAATAATGACTAAAATAGATATTCTTGCTAATATGGAAACTGTAAGGGTTTGTACTGGCTATAAATTAAATGGGAAACTACTTAAATCATTCCCCGCTGATACGGATCTACTTGATAAAATTAAACCGGTTTATAAAACAATGAAGGGTTGGTCAAAAAAGGATATTGATAATCTCAAAAAAGGTATCTTTGCAAAATCAATCAAAGATTATATTGAACTTACAGAAAAATTTACAGGCGCAAAAATAATAATGCTATCAACTGGTCCCACAAGGAAGGACATTGTTTTTATAGAGAAAATATAGTATGCATTCTATTTTAATCGGCTCTGGAAAAACCATCTATTCATTAACAATATTTGCATTAACAATATTTGCATCAAGATATTTTAATATTAATGATTATGGATTATTTAGAGAATTTTACTTATATTTCATTATAGGTATATCTGTAAGCGGTATACCTGCAGTTAATGCTGTTTATTTTTTTACAAAAAGAAATTTTAAGAATTTACTTGTTTTATTTTTTATATCCCTGCTAACATCTCTCATTGTATTATTAATCATTTTCCTGTTTGCAAAAAAATACTTCATTTTTACGGTGATATTTAGTGTTCCGGGTTCAATTTTCTATCTACTTTTTGATGCTCTATTGATTTCAGAAAAACACTATAAAAAAGCATTTATTGTTACACTAATTGAATCATTGTCCTACATACTCCCAATACCATTAATTATTTTATTAAAGTGGAATTTTGCAAATTATATATATCTATTTACAATTATTGCTCTCTTTAAAATGCTTCTATATCCCTTCTTGATATTCATCTCATGTTCAAACAAAACAGAATATTCATTTAGAGAAATATTTATTTATACTGTTCCTGTATATATAAATAATCTAGTTGGTATAATATCCGGTAAAATTGATAAATATATTGTTTCCTATTTATTCGGTCCTGTTACATTTGCATTTTACTCATCCGGAGCTTTTGAAATACCCCTTATAGGTAGATTTATAACAGGTGTTTTTCATTCAAAAGCAACATATATTAGAAATGGTATTAATGATAAATCATATAATAGAATTAAAGAAGAATTGTCCCGATTACTTCTTATTATATTTCCAATTGTAGGTCTCATTACAATCCTACTTGCCATTAATGCACGCTTTTTCATTGGCTTTTTATATTCAGATATATATAAGGATGCCTATTTGTTTTTTACTATTTATCTTTTCATAATGCCTTTTAGATTGATTCCTATCGGATTTTTGTTAAATCTATCAGGTAAAACCAAAGAATTAATGTATCTTGGTATTGGAGATGCAATACTTACCTTAATATCTTCAATTATTCTGATTAGATTGTGGGGACCAATAGGAGGCGCATTTGCATTTGTTTCCGTTACACTTATACAGATTATTTTGATTGTTGTTTTTATAAGAAAATTTTTTCCATGGAAAACATATTTCTTTCAAAATACTTTGATACTTATTTTTCTAAATATAGCAATTATGATGAATAATCTATTTGATTTTAACCCAATAAACAATCTGCTTTTACTTGTTTTTGCTTTTATGGAATTAATTATTTTGAAATGGAGAAAAAAATGGAAGTGATTTTTCTCGGAACAGGCACTTCAATGGGTGTACCTATTATTGGCTGCAAATGCCCTGTCTGTAAATCAGATAATATTAAAGATAAAAGATCAAGACCTGGGATTCTATTAATAAAGGAAAATTACAACCTTCTTATAGATGCCTCGGGAGAATTGAGAATACAACTTATTAGAGAAGATGTTGACTCAATTGATTCCGTTATTATAACACATCCTCATGCAGATCACATTTTTGGACTTGATGATACACGAATATTTTCCCTAAAGAGAAAAAGACCTATGGATATTTATTGTTCCAAAGAAACAGAAAAAGAAATCCGTTCAGTATATTCATATGTTTTTAAAGATACACAGGAAGGCGGTGGAAAACCATCATTCTTATTTCATAATATTGTGAATACTCAAAAAATTGGTCCATTCAAAATATTTCCTTTTAAAGTATATCATGGAAATCTTATAATTGACGCATTTGTTATAGATAATCTTCTTATAATATTTGATGCATCGTATATTGATTTTTCCATTTATAATACCTTTAAAAATAAATTTGATTATGCAATAATTAATGGTTTAAGACATACCCCGCATTCCACGCATTTTTCGGTATCGGAATCATCATATCTCTTAAAAGCACTTAATGTAAAAAAAGGGTACCTTATGCATATGACTCATAATCTAAGTTATAATGATTTACTCAAAATCCTGCCTGAAAATATCTTCCCTGCCTATGATGGGTTGAGAATCAATATCTAACACTAACAATGTTTATTTGTCCGCTCTGAATATGTCATTGCAATGAATATGGTAATGGGTTGCAGATTTGCCGCGGCGTAATTCCAGTATTTTCTTCCCCGCCCTGAGCATAGTCGAAGAGTGATGAATCTCTAATTTTTCCATCCTCCTGAGGCGGATTAAGAACTTTTTCTACCACCATCCCATCAGGGGTCATATTCCAATCATTAACAGGTAAATCCCTATTAATCGCATTTGAAAATAATACCATTCCAAATAGCATTATTACTGATAAAAATAAAACCTTAGTATTCATAATATAATTTCTTAATTATTTTTTAATTTTTCTAATATTTTTATTGCTTACTTATCAAATTTGGAAAATGCAAACCATTTTTTTCCAAGGTCTTTAAGAGAAGCACCAAAATGATAGACAACTTTATTATCAATAATCATAAATCTATCATGGGCATTATTAAATTCTTTAATTTCAATTGGTGGATACTGAGCATTATGTTTTCTCAAATCAAGAGCAAGCAACTTTGTAATTTTCTTCGTGTAAATTGTAACTTTTACACTTTTATTTCTTTTAATAAGGAAAGTTATTACACTATCATCAACATAATTATCAATAATTACAATTGTTTTTTTGGCTGTACGAATAAGACCAGAAATAAATTTATAAGCATCATATATCTGCCCATCAAAAAAGATACCCTTTTTTGGTATTACTTCTGTATCTTCAATGGCATTTAATACATGTTCAATTTTTTTGTCTGTTTCCAATTGTTTGATTTCAATTTTATCTATTCTTTGAAAAATCTGTGCATTTACGGAAATAAATTTACGCATTGCCACAAATGCTTTGATAATTTGAATACTCATTTTTACTGCTATCTCACTCTTAAGAACTCCAGCCAACATTGCAACTCCCTGCTCGGTAAAAACATAAGGTAAATATTTTCGGTGCTTCCCACGATTGTCCTTTAAGGTCGCAATTTGCGACCTTAAAGGATGCGTTTGTTTTGAGGTCGCAATTTGCGACCTCAAGTTATCAATATCACTTTCATTGAGTTGAAAACAAAACTCAGTAGGAAAGCGTTCTTTGTTTCTCTTAACTTGTTCATTCAATCTTTTTACCTTAACTCCATATAATAGAGCCAAATCATTATCCAGCACTACTTGCATTCCACGAATAGTATAAATTTTATTTTGAATTTTATTGGATTTTATTATTTTATTTTCAGCCATTTCTCCTCCAAATTCATTTCTTGATATTATAAACCAATTCTTACAATTTAAAAGCACTAATTAAATTCCAATTTTTCTATCCTCCAGAGGCGTATTAAGAACTTTTTCAAGATCCTTTCCCTGTATTTTCCTATTATATGTTAGCCGCAATAAGTGCTTTTTTGTAAATATTGTCTATCATAAATTATCCTTTTTTATTATATTAAAATTAACTGTGCCAATATTCTTCGGGTTGAATTTTACATATATATCACCCTGGTATTCGGCCAGCATATCAAGTTCCTTTATTATTTCAGTGAAGATGAATTCGTACATAATGCAATACCAATATTCAAATGCTTTACTGTATTCATTCAACCCTTCTGTTGCTTTCCCATTCTCCACCAATTCCTTACTCTTGAGGCTGATTTGTGTTTTAAAATATGCAGCCGTATACTGTCTTAGTCTCGGAAGAGACATTGATATCGTAGAAGTGTTGTCATTCAAGATCATTGTTAATTTGATGAAATTATACCTTTCGTTCAATGTGATATCATATTTCGCGCCGTGTCTGCTCCCAATTACTCCCAGTAGCATATCTATTTGTTGTATCTCGTCAGGCTCTTCAGTAAATGGACACTCGAATTTTGTATCCATATTCATTATCATCATCAATGGACCAAGATTGTCTGAAATTACTCGCAGATCAGATGATCTGAGTTGTTCTCCCGCATCATCAATCTGCATGATGAAATTTGCTATAGGATTATAGATGATAGTATAATCAATTCCATTTCTATCTATATGTTCCCTTACATATTCAGATACTTTCTCTATATTCCTTTCTGTTGACCAAAGCTCTACTGTACGCTTTCCCCATACTCCGATTGAATACCAAGTTTGCGTCATTTCCTTGAAATTAAAAATAGCCATTTCAAATCTATTTGAATCAACAAAGATAACCCTCTTGTCCTTATATACATCAAGAATAGGCTTAACTATTTCCTTGTATGATAAAGGCTCTCTGCTGATTTTTGGATATTGAAATTGAATAGGCATTTAGACCTCCTATTTTATGGATGCTCGTTTAATTTCTTATATATAAAGTATAAAGTTGATATTATTATAGCATTTTTTGACATTTTGTCAATTGTTTCAATTCTTTTTTGGCAAAATGTAATAACCTATTTTCATTGATTTTATAATTATGTATTTTGTGGATTTTTTAATCAGTTTTTTCTTTTGTTTTAATTCTAAAAGCCATGAAATAAAATTCAAAATTAATATATAATGGGGAATCTCCGTATTCATGTGCAAGCGTTCCATAATCTACTTTATTAAACTTAAAACCGAGATTGGGACTATGCAATTTGTAATATCGAATTGTATCAAGAGTGCTATCAAATTGAATCACTCCACAAGGTGAATTAGTACTTACTGTTCCAAAATCAATATCGTTTTTGTGAAGTTTTATACTGTATCCAAGTTTTTCTCCTAAATAAGCTTGTGATCCAATTGAAACTAAGCATTCTTTTTTGTCCCCATTTGATATTCTTATTAAAGATTTTCATACTAATCTTACTTAAAATATTTTTCTTCGTATTTATCATCAAAAATACAATCCCTTTCTATATCATTATAATATATAATCCTTTTTTCCATTATTACATCGTCATTTTCTATTAATTTGACTACATTACATTTTTTATCGTATTTACATTTTGTATTTTTGTACATAAAAAAACTGTTATTAACATTGATTTCTTTGTCGCTAATAACATCTCCATTCGGTTTCACTTCTTTATGTCTGATAATTACATTGTTTTCGTCATAGGTAAAAATATCAATGTTGCCTATTTTAGAATAATTACCATTATATTGTGTAGATTTAATGATATCGCCATTATTACAATATGTATATGTAAATAAATTATTCTTATGTATCTCTCCATCATAAGAATTGAAAGTGGTCTCAGAATAGCTAACAATCCTGTTTTTATCATCATATCCAAAACCAAGAGGCATTTTTAGATAATTGGTAAGTGTG
>CBDUZN010000117.1:0-6779 GCA_965371715.1 uncultured bacterium
GAAATACTATCAGCTAAAATAATCTTATTATCAAAACTATATTTCCATTTATATGTTTTGTAAATCCCTATATATGCTTCAACAAGGCGTTCACTATTAGTATTATTGCTTATGAAATCATTTAAGAGAATTCTTGCTTTAACAAGTTCATTTTCTTCAATCAAACTTAAAGCATCATCCAACTGACTTCCATATACAAATAAAATACTAACAAGCAATAATATAAATAATTTAATTTTCATTTGCTTCCTCAATAATATTTAATACCCAATCAATCTGAGCTGTTTTATTAAGCATTGCAGATACTGAACAATATTTATTTTGTGATAATTCAATTGCTCTTTTGACTTTTTCTTCATCAAGATTTTTACCGGTAATACTATAATCCATTTTTATCTTTGTAAAAACATGTGGATAATCATCGGCATTTTCAGCAACAATGCGAATATCTAAATTTGAAAATACCTGTTTCATTTTATTTAGAATTGAAACAACATCCATTCCTGTACATCCTCCTAAACCCATTAGTATATGTTCCATTGGAGTAGGAGCAGTATCTTCTCCACCAAATTTTTGTATAGTGTCCATTATAACTCTATGACCTTTTTTATTTTTTGCAATAAATTTCATTTTACCTGCATAATTTACATGTATCATTATAACTCCTTCTTATTTATTTGCATATTATATGCTAATTTGTGTTCATTTGGCATATAATCTATTATCAATTTACCATTAAGATGATCAAATTCATGCATAAATACTTTTGCAAAAACATCTTCTACTGTTCGCTCTTTTAGATTATTATTTTCATCTTTATATTTAATATCTATACTTACAGGTCTATCAATTGGTACATATAATTCAGGGAAAGAAAGACATCCCTCTTCTTCTTTATATGTTTCTTCTGATTTGTTGATAATTTCCGGATTTATAAAGATTTCTATTTCCCCTTCAAAATCAATCAGCATTATTCTTTTTGCAACACCTATCTGATTGGCAGCAAGTCCAATCCCTCCTGAAACATTCATTGCCCTAATCATATCTTTAATTAGTCGTTTATAATAATCCGTTACTTGTAGAACATTGTCGGCTTTTATTCTTAGTATAGGGTCCGGGAATATTCTAATCCTCATCATTATTCTCTCTTATATTAATCGCAAGTTCTTCTAACTGTTTTTCAGTAACTATTGATGGACAGTTTTCCATTAATCCAATTGCATTAAGGGTTTTTGGGAAAGCAATAACATCCCTAATATTATCCAAACCAAGCATAAGCATCACTAATCTATCAATTCCGGGAGCAATCCCACCATGTGGTGGAGCACCATATTTAAATGCTTCAAGAAGAAATCCAAATTTTTCATTCATTGTTTCTTCATCCAAATCTATAATTTCCATTATCTCTTTTTGAATCTCTATTTTATGAATTCTTATACTTCCCGATGCTATCTCTACTCCATTACAAACAAGATCATAAAGTTCACCCGTAACAGAAAGAGGATTGTCTTTGATTTTTCCAATAAATTCCTTTTTGGGCATTGTAAACATATGATGACATGGTTCATATTTATTTTCTTCTTCATTCCATTCAAATATTGGGAAATCCGTTATCCAGAGAAATTTAAAAGTATCTTTATTATATAATTGCTTACAATCTCCAATTTTCTTTCTCAAAAATCCCAGATGCTGTAAAGTTTTATTTTTATTTCCTGACATAATAAACATTACACCATTATCAGACATCAATTTAGAACTATTAAGGAATTTAGCAAATGGTCCGGAAACATTTCCATCCTTTACTTTTAAATATCCTAAACCTGCTGCTCCAATTGATTTAATGAAATCCGTTAATTTATCAATTTCTTTTCTTGGGAATTCTTCATTGAAAATTAATGCTCCTGTGAATTCATTGTTCTTAATAATATTTGATTCTGATTCCTGTGCTTCTTTTGTAATATCAATAATTGTGTTCTCAAATCTGGTATCGGGCTTATCTGTTCCATAAAGTGACATAGATTCATTATATGTTAATGTTTCAAATGGAATATCAATATTTCTATTTAACACCTTTCTAAATATATGCTTCATCATTTCTTCTGTAATCTTAAAAATATCTTCTTTTTCAACAAAACTCATTTCAATATCAATTTGAGTATGTTCAGGTTGTCTGTCTGCCCGCAAATCCTCATCTCTAAAACATCGTGCAAATTGATAGTATCTATCAAAACCGGCAACCATTAATATTTGCTTATATATTTGCGGTGATTGAACCAGAGAATAGAATTTACCTTTATGCATTCGCGAAGGAACAATATAATCTCTTGCACCTTCAGGAGTGCTTTTTGATAAAACAGGTGTCTCAATTTCAAGGAATCCATTCTCATTTAGATATTCTCTAATTACTTTATTTGTCAAACTTCTTTTTTCAAATATATTCAGCATATAATCCCTTCTTAAATCCAGATATCTGTATTTAAGTCTTAATGCTTCAGATGCCTTTAAGTCCTCTTCAATCACAAATGGTGTTACTTCACTTTTTGAAAGCATTTGAAATGATTTGCACTCAATTTCAATTGCACCGGTCTTCATATAAGAGTTAATCATTTCTTCCGGTCTTTTTAATACAATACCCTCAATACTTATAACATCTTCCAATCTTGCAATTGATAATTCATTAATCATATCTGTATCATTTGAAAATATCTGGACAATTCCACTTCTGTCTCGTATATCAAGAAATATCAGATTACCATGATTTCTTGTTTTTTTCACCCATCCGCAAATTTTTATAGTATTCCCTTCCATAGATAGGTCAATGTTTCCGCACATACAATCGCGCATTGCTGTATTCAATTTTTTATTAGTCATAGAATAACCTCTTTAATTTTGTCAATATTCCTTTCAACTTCTACTTGCTTCCCTGTATTCATATTTTTAATTTTCACTATATTGTTTTTCATTTCTTCTTCTCCGCATATAATAGCAAATTTTGCATTTATCTTAGATGCAAATTTCATCTGTTTTTTTATTCCCTGATATTCAAATGAAATTTCTGTTTTAATATGCGCCTTTCTCATCATATCTGCTATATTAGAAGCATATTTCATTGTTTCATCATTGAAATACACTATAATTGCCTTTATTGAATATTCATCAATTATTCTATCTTTTATGCTTTTATCAATTGACATTAAAAGTCGTTCAAAACCACCTGAAAATCCTACTGCACCAATATTTTCTGCATCAAACTCATTACTAAGATAATCATATCTTCCACCTCCAATTATTGTGGATTGTGAACCAAGTTTGCCTCCTTCTTCAATGAATTCAAATACTGTTTTAGAGTAATAATCTAATCCCCTGACAATATTAGGATTTTCAATATACTCAATTTCTCTACGATCTAAGGATGCTTTCACTTGATTAAAATGTTCCTCACAATCATTACAGAGATAATCCATTGTTATTGGAGCATTTTTGACTGCCTCAATACAATCACTATTTTTACAATCCAAAATACGAAGTGGATTATTTTGAATCTTGATTTTACAATTTTCACATAGATTTTTATCATTTTTATTAAGAAAATCAATTAATACTTTTTTATACTCAGGTCTGCATTTTTTACATCCAATTGAATTAATATGTAATTTTACATCATTAATTTCAAGTGAATCTAAAATTGCTTTACCAATATGCATTATTTCACCATCTCTTTCCGCATTATAAGAATTAATTATTTCCACTCCATATTGATAAAATTCTCTAAATCTCCCTTTTTGAGGTCTTTCATATCTGAAAACTGGAGTAAAATAAAATAATTTTTTAATATCTGAATTAATTAATATTTTACTTTCTGACAAACTCCTGTATAAGACCGCCGTTTCTTCCGGTTTAAGTGCAATTTTTTTTCCGCTTTTTGAAGTAAATACAAACATTTCCTTATTAACAATATCCGATTGCTCCCCTATGCTTCTTATAAATAATTCATAGGGCTCAAGAATTGGAGTTACTTCATATTGGAATCCGAATTGTTCAATTACATTTTCCACTTTATTCCTAACAGCTCTAAAAATAACGGATTCATTAGGTAAATAATCATTAGTACCCTTAATTTTCCTGAATTTCATTTTTTCTCCTTAATCCGTTAAAAATCATTATTGCGGTAAACATTATAAGCATACCAATAATATCAGCAATGAAATCTGCCATTGATGTAATCCTTGTAGAAATAAACCTTTGATGAATCTCATCAATCATTGCAACAATTGGAATAAAAATTCCAATAATCAAAAAACTTTTAATAGTATTCATTTTATATGTTTTTCTTAAAGCATAATATAGAAGTAAAGTAAATATAAAATACTCAAATGCATGATAAACCTTATCAATGTTTTGACCAATAAAATTTATAAATTGAATAGATGATCTCATGAAAAATTCCTTAATTGTTTGTACAATCATTCCCAGAATATTTCTTTTTCTATTTGGTTCAATACTAACAGAACTTATTATGAATATAATAATAAGCCATATTCCTGAAGGTATCCAGTAAACAATCTTAGCAAATTTAGTCTTCAATTTCACTAATTCCTTTAATTATAATGTCCGCGATCTCTTCATCCTCTTCTGCTTTGCTAATACTATCTCAGAATTATTTCCATAAAAAAAGTCTTATCATATATTCCAGAAGGTCAATATATTGATCTTCATATTCTTTTGAATACAGAAAAAGAATTATAATATTGATTCTACTGTCTTCATGTACAATGTCATCCTTTGTTATGCCAATCAAAATCTTGAAAATCTTATTTTCCATTTGACTTCTGGGAATGAAGACCCCATTTTTTAATTGCATTGACATAATAGATTCTCTTTCCAAAATATTATTAACGATTTTTTCCTTATCTTCCTTTTCAATATCCTCATCTTCAACTAGCTCCATTAATACCTGATTTAGCTGAGCAGTATGAAGAATTTTTGTATGTAAATTTTCTTTCAAAAAATCAATGTTCATAAAATATACCTTTCCAAATCCTTATCTTCAAAAATATTACCTAAACTTTTTTCAACAAAATTCTTATCAATTGAAATTTTCTTATTTTCAATATCAGGTGCATTATACATAATATCTTCAAGCACTTTTGTAATCACTGTTCTAAGCCGCCTTGCTCCAATATCCTCTATTTTCTGGTTTGCAGAATATGCCTTATCCGCAATAAGTTTTAATGCTTCATCATTAAATTCCACTTCAATTCCTTCTGTTTTAATTAATGCCTGATATTGCTTTGTTATTGCATTATCCGGTTCTGTAAGAATTCTGAAAAATTCTTCTCCGGAAAGTGAACTCAGTTCTGAACGAACAGGAAATCTTCCCTGAAATTCAGGCATAAGGTCGGATATATTAACAGATGAAAATGCACCTGCTGCAATAAATAAAATATAATCGGTTTTAATAGATCCATACTTTGTTGTTACAGTTGTACCTTCCACAATGGGTAATAAATCCCGTTGAACTCCACCCCTAGAAACATCAACACCCTCATATTTACCTGCGGTAACCACCTTATCAATCTCATCAATAAAAACAATACCATTTTGCTCTACTCTTTCCTTTGCTTTCTCATTAACAATTTCTCTATCAATTCTTTTGATTGTTTCATTTTCAATTATTATATGTCTTGCATGTCTTACCTTCATTTTTTTCTTTTTCTTCTTCTTTGGTGCAATATTCTGGAACATATCCTGAATACCTTCAAATGCCTCCATCCCCCCAATACCCATAATATCAATTTTGGGACCGCTCTGTTCCATTACTTCAACTTCAATCTCCCTGTCTTCAAGTACACCTCTTTCAAGCATATCGCGAAATTTTTCAACTGTTTCTTTTTCTGCTTTCTCACTACCCGGTAAAATTGCATCAAGTATTTTTTCTTCAGCTGCTTTCTCCGCAACCTTACTCACTTCTTTTGCCATTTCCTTTTCAACCATTGAATATGAAATATTTGCCAAATCCCTTATGATTGATTCAACATCTTTACCTACATAACCCACCTCAGTGAATTTAGTTGCCTCTACCTTTACAAATGGTGCTTTAACAAGTTTAGCAAGTCGTCTGGCTATTTCCGTTTTTCCTACTCCGGTAGGACCAATCATTATTATATTTGATGGTATAATCTCATCCCTTATATCTCCTTCTACATTCATTCGTCTCATACGATTTCTCAGTGCAATAGCAACCATTTTTTTTGCATTATCCTGTCCAATAATATACTTATCCAGTTCCTTTACGATTTCCTTTGCATTTAACTCACTAAAATAATCCATTTAATCTCCTGTTTTTAATATTTTACATAGTTAATTATTATATATGAAATTAATGATTAATCAATATACATTTGAAAAATATATTGTAAGGATATGACTGCAAGTTTACTGTACTGTAAACTCACCCCACCTCGTCCTTAGACCCACCTAGGTGGGGTGAGTCCAAGGATGTGATGAGATAGAAAAATGGGTTGTTAGTTCATCTTGCTAGCGTATTATCAATTCTATTTGTTTTTTCATAAAAATATGGATCTTCAATAATAATCTTTTTATTTATATAATAATCAAGATTTGTCAAGTCAATTTTAAACCCATCTTTAATTTAGTCGCGTCTATTTTAATTTTGCCTTTAATTTAGTCAGAATATTATTATCTTTCTTGATATTGTACTAATTTCTGTTTTTAGATTTATAAAGTATATTCCTTTTGGAAATTCTGATAGGTTGAGT
>CBDUZN010000118.1:0-6725 GCA_965371715.1 uncultured bacterium
TGCTCTTGACGCGGCACAGTACATTCCGAGTAATTCGAGGAATAAATTACGCATTAGTAATCCGAGGAATAAATTGTATATTCGTAGGGGCAACGCCCCTGTGCTTGCCCTATTCCGAAGAATATATTGAAACTTTTCATCATGATCATATTATTCATTTTTTTCTTTTTGTTCCCTGTCCATTATAAATTTTCATTTTTTATTATTATTTAATCTTTTACTATTGAAAATATATGATTTTATGATAATATGTTAAACTATGGCAAAAATAATAGCAATTGCGAATCAAAAAGGTGGAGTGGGAAAAACCACAACTGCCGTCAACCTAGGAGCCGCACTATCAGCGGCAGAGAAGAGGGTGTTGCTTGTAGACATGGACCCACAAGCAAATGCAACGAGTTCTCTTGGTGATTTTCAAAACAATTTATTAGGTAAATCAATTTATGATGTTTTTGCAGAAAGGGTAAGCATTGAGGATGTGATCATTAAAACAGAAATGGATTTCTTGTCATTATTACCATCAGACATATCTCTTGCTGCAATAGATGTTGAATTGGTTAATAAGGTTAGCAGAGAATTTCTATTAAAAGAAAAGCTTGAAAAACTAAAAAAGAAATATGATTATATTTTAATTGATTGTCCTCCAAGCTTACAAATACTAACAGTTAATGCGCTTGTTGCAGCTGATTCTGTTTTGATCCCATTGCAATCAGAGTATTATGCAATTGAGGGTTTAGGAAAATTACTTAATACAATAAATCTAATTCAGAATGACCTTAATCCGGAACTATTGATAGAGGGAGTTCTGATAACAATGTATGATCAGCGGCTTAATCTTTCAAAGCAGGTTGTTGAAGAGGCATTAAAGTATTTTAAGGATAAGGTTTATAAAACATATATACCAAGAAATGTAAAACTTGCAGAATCCCCTTCTTTTGGCAAACCAATAATTCTTTATGATATCAATTCATCAGGAGCAAGGGCATATATGAAGCTAGCTAAGGAAATTATAAAAAATGAGTAAAAAAGTATTAGGGCGTGGACTTGAATCCCTTATTAGTGGTATAGAACAAAGAGAAATTAGAAACATACCATTAAATAAAATTATGCAGAATCCATTTCAACCAAGAAAAACATTCCCAGAAAAGGAGTTAAAGGATTTAGCCAACTCAATAAAAGAAAATGGTATTATTCAGCCAATTATTGTGCGGAGAAAGGGTAAGAACTATGAACTTATAGCTGGAGAACGCAGATTAAGGGCATCAAAATTAGCCGGATTAAAAGAGATTCCCGTAATTATTAAAGATATTGATGATGAGAAAATGCTGCAAATTGCTATTGTAGAAAATATACAGAGAGAAGATTTAAATGCTATTGATGAGGCAAATGGTTATGGAACCCTTATAGATAGATTCAAATTAAAACATGAACAAATTGGTGTATTGGTGGGGAAATCCCGTTCTCACATATCAAATATGCTTCGTATTCTTGAACTTGAATCAATGATCAAGAAATATATTGTTCAGGGACAATTGTCTTTGGGACATGCAAAGGTGTTGTTATCTATTAAAAATAAAACTCAAAGAGAACAATTAGCACAAGATATTGTAAAAAAAGGATTATCAGTAAGAGAACTAGAAGGCATTGCTAAAAAAGGAATTAAATCAAAATTAGTATTAGCGAAAAAAAAATCAAAAGCAGGAAACATTGTGAATATTGAAGAATTGCTTACCAGAAAACTAAATAGGCAAACAATTGTTAAATATAAAAAAGGTAAAGGAAAAATAATTTTATCATTTTATAATAATAATGACTTTAATGATTTAATAAAAATATTAGGAATAAAACATATTGATTAGGAGTAATAATGAAGGAACTACTCAGAATATTAACTGATTTTGTCGCAATATCAGGCGAAGAAGAAATGTTTCTTAAAACAATTAAGAACATATTTAAGAATGATGAAGTGTCAGTAGAAGCTGACAAAATGAACAATATTATTGTTTATAAAAAGGGAGAGAAAAAGGGAAAAGTTTGGATGTCAGCTCATCTTGATGAAATAGGATTAATTGTAACAAAGGTGGAGAAAGCATACATAAAATTTTCCCAAGTTGGTGGCTATGATGAGAAAGTTCTTCTCGGACAACAGGTAATTGTTTTTGGAGACAAGAAATACAAAGGCATTATTGGAGCAAAACCACCTCATCTTATGGATAGTGATGAATATGGAAAAATGTTGACATTTAGGGATTTGTTTATTGATATTGGGAAAAGTGCTGATTTTGTAAAAAAACATATAAAGGTTGGAGATAGAATAGTAATAAAACATGGATTTCAGGAATTAAAAAATAATTTAATTGCAACAAAAGCATTGGATAACAGAGCATGTGCTGCAATCATAATTACAGCTCTTAAGCATCTTTTGAAAACCAAGAATCTTCCTGATATTTATGTTGTTCTTAATGCTCAGGAAGAAACAACATTTCTTGGTGCAAAGGTTGCCTCATACAAAGTTTTCCCTGATATTGCATTTGTTACAGATGTAACATTTGCAAAGCAGCCTGGCGTTCCCAATGGACATACAATTACAGATGTAATTATTGGAAAGGGATCCCATATTGCTCCGGCGCTTTTTGAACACATTAAGAATGTTGCAGAAGAAGAAGAAATAAATTATTCCATTGAGGCACTGCCTTCAGGGTCAGGGACTGACACGGGAGTTGTTCAAATGGCAAAAAGTGGAGTAACAACAGTTCTTGTCTCTCTACCCGTTAAAAATATGCATTCTCCTGTTGAGATTGGCAATATAAAAACAATGGAAAAAATGGCAAAATTGCTTGCAAAATCCATAGAGACATTAAAAATAAAAGATTTTGATATTAAAACAATTAAATAGAGGAAATATTATGTTAAAGAAATTATGTGATGCAAGCGGTGTTTCAGGAAATGAATCAGAAGTCAGAGATCTGATTATTGAAGCGGTTAAGCCATATTGTGATTCTTTAAAACTTGATAAAATGGGAAATCTGATTGCTTACAAAAAAGGAACAAACAAAAAATCACCCAAAATCATGATTGCCGCACACATGGATGAAGTAGGATTTATGGTTAAAGGCATTGATGAATATGGTGCATTAATGTTTTCTCCTGTAGGCGGAATTGATTCAAGGGTTCTTATAGGCAAAAGGATTGTTATTGGAAAAGATAGAATGCCGGGAGTTATTTCCTATAAACCCATTCATATGCAAAGAGAGAATTATGAGAAAATACCGAAAATAGATGAATTACGCATTGATGTTGGTGCCATTGATAAAAAGGACGCAGAGAAATATAACCTAATTGGTGAGTACATAATGTTTGATACGGAGTTTGAAGAAAACGGGAACCTATTAAAGGGAAAGGCGTTTGACGACCGTTTTGGATGTTACGCACTGATTGAGCTATTAAAGAAGAAGCATAAAAACAACATTTATGCGGTTTTCACTACCCAGGAAGAAGTGGGACTTAGGGGTGCAGGAGTTGCAGCATATAATATTATGCCGGATTATGCATTGATTTTTGAAGCAACCTCAGCAGCTGATTTACCAATGAAAAAGGATCTTGCAGATATTCCTATTATGGGCGGTGGAATTGCAATTACAATATCAGATAGAACATTTTTTACAAACAAAGAATTATTAGAAAAAGCAGAGAAAATTGCAAAAATGAAAAAAATTCCATATCAATTTAAACAACCAATGATAGGTGGTACAGATGCCGGCAGAATTCATATTACAGGAAAGGGTGTGAAGGCAATTGTTTTGGCAGTGCCATGCAGATACATTCATTCACCTGTTGGTTTTGCCAACAAACAGGATTTGAATGGAATGATAAAATTGGGTAATTTATTAATAAATGATATTAAATAAGGAGATATTCAATGAAAAAAACAATAAAGGCATTAACTGATATTATTGGACCTTCATCAGGAGAAAAACCGGTTGCTGATTATATAAAAGCTCAATTAAAAGGAAAAAAACTTGAAATCAAAACAGATATACTTGGTAACTTAATTGTTAGAAGACCCGGAAAAGGCAAAAAAATTATGCTTGCTGCGCATATGGATGAAATCGGATTTATGGTAAAGCATATTGATAAAAATGGTTTTCTAAGGTTTTCTATGGTTGGCGGTATTTTCCCACATAACATTGTAAATACAAGAGTTAAATTCACATCTGGAATAGAGGGCGTTATTGGTATTGAAGATAAGGGATATACATATAAAGAGATACTTAGAACACCAAAAATGTTTATTGATATTGGGGCAAAGAATAAAAAAGACGCAATGAAAATGGTTAAAATAGGATCTTTAGCATCAGTTAAACCCAGTTTCTCTGATATGGGGAATAGATTAGCTGCAAAGGCAATGGATAATAGAGCCGGTTGCGCAGTTCTTCTTGAGCTTGCAAAACAAACAATAAAGGGTAAAAATGATATATATTTTGTTTTTACTGTTCAGGAAGAGGTAGGAGTCAGAGGCGCCAAAACATCAACCTTTGCAATTGAACCGGATTTGGGCATTGCAGTAGATGTAACAAGCACAGGAGATACCCCCGAAACAGACATAATGGATGTTTCATTAGGTAATGGACCAACAATAAAAATAAAAGACCGAGGAATAATTGTTAATAAAAAGGTAGTTACTTTTATGGAACAAATGGCAGCAAAAGCAAAGGTGCCTTATCAGCCGGAAATCCTTGAATGGGGTTCAACAGATGCAGGACCAATGCATATGACAAAAGCAGGGATTTTAACAGGTGCTGTATCTATTCCTACAAGATATATTCATTCATGTTCAGAGGTTCTTGATATTGATGATATGAATAATGCAGTTAAATTAATAAAAACCATTATTGAAGAAGATATTTCAAAAAAAGGATTTTAATTGAAACGATTCTTTTCACTTATTATTATTTCAGAAGATGGAAAAAATAAAAAGCATTTTAATATAAATCTCATTTTATTTAGAACAATAATAGCTTTATCTGCAATATTTATTGCAGGGGTGTTATTCATGGCTATTTACCTTGGTAGAATATATGCCGATGCTGCTCAGAAAAGGGTTTATGAAAAAAGAATGAATGAAATGAAAATAGAAATTGCTAAAATTGATAGCTTGAAGCAGGATATTCGCTATTTATATGAAACAGGTGAAAAAATAAAGAACCTTTTGGGTATAGAGATACAGAATAATTTATTAACAACTCATAAGGAAGACATTACAAATCTGAAAATTGATTCAATTGTTTCAATGGAATCATTACATAGTATGATATCAGCATATCCGGATATCTGGCCTGTAAAAGGCATTGTTTCCAAGGAGTTTTCAACGGATCATCCGGCAATTGATATTGCAGCAGTAAGAGGATCTCCGGTTGTCTCCCCTATTGATGGAAAAATTGAATCAATTGGCTGGGATAAGATATTTGGTAATTTTGTTAAAATACAGAATGAAGAAATGACCATTTTCTTTGGTCATCTTAATAAAATATTTGTTGAAAACAGACAACAGATAAGAAAGGGAGAGATTGTGGGCCTTGTAGGGAATACCGGGCAATCAACGGCTCCACATCTACATTATGAAATTGTTATGAATTCAATGCTTATAAATCCAAGAAGATTTTTACCATAAGGAGTATATGGATGAATGAAAAAGCAAGAACAGGAATGACCAACATAATTGGAGAAGGAACAGAAATAAATGGAAAAATATTAGTTCCAGGCTCAATAAGGGTTGATGGAAAGATTGATGGAGACATAACTGTTTCAGACCAAATCACAATTGGGAAAACAGGATTTCTTAAAGGGGCTCTTTTAACTCGCGATGCAGTTGTAGCAGGCAGAATGGAAGGCACAATAACTGTAAAAAACAGAATTGAATTACAAAAAAATGCAAAAGTAAATGTAGATTTAAAATGTAAATTGTTAATTATTGAAGAGGGTGTTGTTTTTGATGGCACTTGTTCAATGGATAATGCAAATCCAAATAATTATAAAAAAGAGGAGAAAAAAGATAAGGCAAATGTGTGATTATTCTTAAAAACATAGTTTTCTATCTTTTCTTTGTTCTTTCATTGGTTCTTCACGAATTGTCACATGCATTTGTTGCATATAAAATGGGAGATCATTCTAATCAAATTAAAAATCGATTAACATTAAACCCATTGGTTCACATGGATCTGTGGGGCAGCGCTCTTTTGCCATTAATGTTTATTCTTAGTAATTCAGGATTTATAGTAGGATGGGCAAAGCCTGTAATGGTAAATGGTAATGCTTTGAAAAACCCACTAAGGGACATTGCTTTAATTAGTATATGTGGTCCTCTTGCTAATCTTATTTTGGCAATTATTTGTTTTGTTGTGCTAAAAACACTTTTTGCTATTAATGGAATCAATTTATTGATTCTTGAGCTTCTCTATTTATTCATTTTACTTAATATGATTCTATTTGTTTTTAACATGTTGCCTATCCCTCCCCTTGATGGTTCAAAAATAATATTTTATGTATTGCCTGATAAATACAAAAACCCCTATTTAAAATTTGGACCATATTTAATGATTCCGATTTTTATTTTGATATTAACAGGTATGATGAATCCACTATTAATGTCTTTTTCAAAACTTATAAATAGCATGCTATGAAAAAAATATATTTTTTAATTTTGATTATTTCATTTTTTGCCTGTG
>CBDUZN010000119.1:0-6656 GCA_965371715.1 uncultured bacterium
CACAACAAATATATATGTCTCCAAGCATGTTTCCGGAAAACTCTGCATCCTCCCCTTCAATCATTGAAAAAGTGATTACATCAGTAGTTTTATTTTTCTTTCTGTATTTTTTGTTTAATCTTGTAATTTCATCTGAATCAACAAATATAATATTTATCTCATGTTCTTCAATTTGTTTTGATATTAAATAGTCATTAATAAAATTTGTAATTTTACTTAAATCTTTGGTAATTGATTCTGCATTAAAAAATAATATATTATTATTTATCATTATATTTGTATTCAACTCGTGTGTGATAAACACTAAGCATAATAGATACAAACTCTTCTTTAATAAGGTTTATTTCCTTGATGGATAGTGAAGAATTGTCTAATTGTCCCTCATTTAGTTTTTTGTCAAAAATAAAATCAATCATTTTTCGTATGGTCTTATCTTCTCTAACTCTCAAACTTTTCACGGCTGCTTCAACAGAATCTGCTAACATCACAATTGTTGTTTCTCTGCTTTCAGGCAATGGACCACTATATCGGAATTTTTCTTTATCTACATTATCCTTTCTCTCTTTTGCCTTATTTAGAAAATAATCAGTATAGGATGTTCCATGATGAGTTAAAATAAATTCACTTATTTTCTTCGGCAATTTATTACTTATTGCTAATTTTTCTCCATTGCTTATATGTTCCTTTATGATCTCAGCAGATAATTCAGGAGGAAGTGATTTATGTGGATTGAAATCCGAACTTTGATTTTCAATAAAATACTCTGGTTTTACAAGTTTCCCAATATCATGATAATATGCTCCTACTCTAGCTAACAATTCATCTGCCCCAATTACTTTTGCAGCATGTTCAGACATATTACTTACTGTTAATGAATGATGAAATGTTCCTGTTGCTTTTTCAGCTTCCATTTTAAGTAATTTATTATTTAAATCTGAAAGATCAAGAAGAGTAATATTTGTAATTCTATTTAAAAACCTCTCAATAAATGGTAAGAAAAGAATTAGAAGAAGTATGGAAACAAATACATTGATTGCTGAAGCAAGCATATTAATAAGAATACTATTAAATGCACTTTCTCTGAATATTTCTATACAAAAACTTATGATTACAGCAATAATACTCACTTTTAGTATTATTTGAATAAATTGTGTTCTTTTCTCCATTTGTTTTATAAGATATATACTATAAATTGATGCCAGAAAAAGAGAAAGTAAACCCTGAAGTCTAAGTCCTGAATAGATTATCATTGCAGCAATAATAAATACTATACTAACTAAAGAAAATGTTCGACTAAATAAAAGAGAAAAAACTGTAGCAGTAATAATTAATGGAAGCATATATTCTATATATGGAAATTGGTAGAAAAACCCATAAGATGCTATATTCCCTGCAATGAATATAGTAATTATAATTTTATCGCGAAACTTTATCATTAATCCACTAAATTGTGTATTGATGAAAATGAAATATAATAGTAGAATAACAAAAAATATCAAGTTCTTAACAAGAAATTTTGAAAAATCAGATAATGGAGAATCGTTTCTAGTTCTGTGAATTCTGAGTGATCTTAACTTATCTGCTGCATTTAATGACACAATATCATGTGCCCGAATAATAATCTCTCCTTTTAAAACCATACCAGCTTCAATAGGAATTTCATTTCTGGCATTTTCTCTTCTCTTTGTTGTTTCTTCAATATCAATAATTACATTTGGTCTTAAATAATATTGAATCAACTCAATACCATATTTCAAAAGAAAAGAATTAGAAGAAAATGATGTGATGATTTTAGATTTTGTACTATTTATTGCCTCAGAATTATCCAATATATCATTTTCATTAATCGTTTTTTCTTGATTTTGATTAATTAAAGTTATTGTTTTATCTTTACCATAAGGAATTGCTCCTTTATCAGCAATAATGCCCTTTTCAAGTAAAATAGTAAGAAGAGAAAATGAATTATTTAGCAAATATTTTCTCTTCTCAGATATAAGCAAATTTTTCATTTCTGCTGAAAATTCAGGATAATTAATGTCAAAATATTTTCTTCTTTCATCTGTTTTCATTGATACAAATGCAAGAGAATCAGTCCTTGATATTAAAACCTTAAAATCATTAATTATTCTTTCTGTTTTCATTATATCATAGATAATAACAGGTGGTACAGTATTATAAGCAGCTTGCCTTTCTTTTTGAAGCAATTCCTCATTTTTAAGCACCTGAAATGAAAAAGGCGCTACAATATCCTTAGGAGCGATATCACCCTTTTTAAGATCCGGAAATGTTGACATACTATATGGAAAAAATATATTAAAAATAGTAACAAGTATTATAAACAGTATTAAATCTACAGCATTCAGCCTGATTCCATTAAGAAATCTTTTTATTATATGCATTTATAATTTCCTTTATTAAGGGATGTCTTACAATATCATCCTGCGTTAAATATATTGATTTTACACCATCAATATTGTTTGTCAACTCATCCAATTCTATAAGCCCGCATTTTTGATTTTTGTCTAAATCTATCTGTGTAACATCACCGGTAATTATAACCTTTGAATTCATTCCCATTCTTGTTATAAACATTTTCATTTGCTTTGTCGTTGTATTTTGAGCCTCATCTAATATTAAATAACTATTTGATAAAGTTCTTCCTCTCATATATGCTAAAGGCGCAATCTCAATAATCTCCTCATTTATAAATCTTTCAACTCTATCTCTCTCAATCATTGAGTATAAAGCATCATATAAAGGACGCAAATAGGGATCTACTTTATCCTTCAAATCTCCGGGTAAAAAACCCAATTTTTCACCTGCTTCAACTGCAGGTCTAGTTAATATTATTTTCCTGATACTTCTTGATAATAGTTCATTAAGTGCTTTTGCAACGGCAAGGAATGTTTTCCCGGTACCAGCCGGCCCAATAGCAATAACAATATCTGATTTTTGAAGGGCATTCAAATATTCTTTTTGACCAGGAGTTCTATGTGTTATTGCTCTTTTAGGAAATTTATAAACTAATTCGTTGGACTTAAATGATTTTTTTTGAGATGATATTGCCTGTATAACATCTGTTCTATCAATATATCCTTTATCAATTTCAATATTTTCAAGATTTGAAATAATCCCCTCTACTTCCCCATTAATTAAAATATCTTTAGCAGAAATATTTTTCATTACATGACCTTCAACATTAGCCATAATCAACTCAACAAAATCACTATGTTTTTTAAGGAATAAATCAATTTTTTTATTATCCATAAATCAAATAATAATGATTTTGGAGTCTATTTAACTCCAAAATCATTATTATAATACTCTTATTCGCAAATTCTATTTTCAGTTTCTTGGAATGATTAGTTTCCATTTAGGATAAATCAAGTTAGCATCTTTAATCATTTTCTTATTTGCTTTATAAATTTCAGGCCATTTACGCCAATTTCCCTTTCCATAAACTTCGGGATACTCAGCAAGTTTACTCAACCAGTCACCTGATTTAACAATGTAAAATCCTCTTGATGCTTTCAATTCTTCAAGTTCATCAACAAGAGTTTCTTTCTCAGCAAAAAGTATATCATATTTATACTCAATGTCTTCTAAAACCGGTTTACATTCATCCAGTTTTGTTTGGGCTGCTTCAAGTCTTGCCTGTTCCATTTCAATCATCTCAAGCGCGCTTGCTTCTGTTACTTTATCTTCAGCAAAAATAAAGATTGACGCAAGGATGATGAGTAATGAGATAATGAGAGATTTCATCTTCATTGCTAACTCCTTATTTGTATTTTTCAATTTCAAGCTTCAAATCTTCAATTTCCTGCTCAAGTTCAATCATCTTCGTTTGAAGATCTTCAACTTTACTAGCGCAGTCATTAGCTTCCATTTCAGTTTCATCCGCAGCTAATCTTAATTCTTCAAGTTCTGTAAGTGTCTTTCCTGATGCACTCTTTGGTCCACAACCTGTAAGTAACAGTGTAAATGCAAAAATCAAAAGGATGAAGAAAATTAGATACTTTTTCATTGATTCACCTCCAATGTGTTTCAATTAATTATATTATTATATCTTAGTTTGTCAATATAAAACATTTCTAAGCGAGCAAAGCGGGCAACGGGAATCAAACCAGCAATTTTCAGCTTTGGAAGCTGCCACTCTACCGTTGAGCTACACCTACATACCCTATTCACTATACTTTTCCAGTCCTACCAAATTAATTTCAAAAAGAGAATCCGGAAATTCACTATTAATGTTTATTTCGGAAATTCTTATTTCTTCTCTTATCATTTTTTCTTTAATTATGGTATATGTATTTATTACATGCGGTAATCCGTTTTCATATGCTCCAAATATTGTTTGTAACACAATACTATTATCCTTTGTATATGCTTCCATTGTTTCAGGATAATCATTTCCATTGAATTTCACAAATATATGATTAACTTCAAGAGGAGATTCATCTAATAAAAACTTCACCATTATTTCTCCATTCTCATTATCAATATATTCCTTATCTGCAGTTTCAGATAAATAAAGTATAATCCTTAATGATTCAAATATATCAGATTTAATCATTGACAGCATTATATCATCATAATCTGCTATTAAATACATCTTTTCTATAGGATCTATCATATAAACAGAATCATTTCTGAAAATAACAATATTCTTTTTATTTGCTGAGCTTATCTCAATTCGCTTATAATCATTTTTTCCATTTTCAAAGACCCTGTAAAACTGTGTTTCTAAATTGTCATCATTATACATATTAAGAATATATGATACATCATAACATTCAAGCTTTTTTAAAGATTTATCAATTTTTTCAACAACACTTTCAATATCTGAAACATTGTTATTAAAAATACTTAATAAAAATAATGCAAGTAGAAATTTAGTCATTAAGCAGTAAATTCATATTTATTGCATATGGTGCTACTTCAACGGATGAATTGCTGCTTGAAACACCATTTATGGTATAGTAATCCCAGCAACAACACTTATTGAATGAGAATATAATTTTAGCTGTTGCGGCAAAAACTGATACTGTTATCAGTACTAAAAGAAAAATAATAAATACCTTTTTCATTTTGGCTCCTTTATTTTATTTATGTTATTATATTATATTAAATTCAAAATTTGTCAATAATAATATTATAATTATGTATTTTTTCTTTAATTCCTTTTATTCTATCAAATGATTCAATTATCATTGGAATGTTTTTATTAAACTTACTATAACTGATTTTCATTAATACTATTTTACCTTTAATAATAAAAAGTGAATCTATCAAATAATTATCTTTTGGATATATTAATAATGTATCATAAATTAAACTTTTAAAATTTCCAAGCATTAAAATTGTGTCATTCCATTTAATAATATTTGATGTATCCATTGTATAAACAGGGTTAATCATTTTCACTAAGTTTAATTCAGGAGGAATTCCTGTAACTTTTTCATTGATAATTCTCTTTGAATTTTCAGTAACTGTATATTCCCCTGATTTTTTATATTTAAAATGCTGTGATGTTTCTTTAGTATTTATTGTAGAAATAATGCTATCATCAGCTATAACAAGATTCCCTATGATTTCTCCAAGAATAATTCCAAATGTATCCGAAACTTCCTTTTTGAAGAAAAGAGAAATGTTATCAAATTTGTAAGCATTATTTATACTATCTAAAATAGTTTCATTTGAATAAATAATTATGGAAATAAGAAAAAAAACAATAAATAGATGCCGGCTTAATGCCGGCATTAATTCATTCCTATGCTTATTCTTCTTCAATTGCATCTGTGGGACAATTATCTATTGCCTCATCAAGATCACAGGAATCAAAATCCGCATCATCAAGTAAGATTGCTTTATTATCATCATTCATTTCAAATACTTCTGGACAGGTATTTACACAAACACCGCAACCAATACATTTTTCTTCAATCACTTTAACTTTCATTCAAACCCCTTTTTAAAGTTAATTATTTATCAATATAGTGAAATCATAATTCATGTCAATAGGATTGTGTGAGGTAATATGCTCAAGAAGCATGTAGGAAAAAGAAAAGAAAGAAAAAAAAATATTAAGATTAATGATTTGCATAACATATTCCTCGGATTACTCAGAATATGCAACTATTTGCTTGTGTGAGAGAGCAGAAAAAGATTAAGAATAATAATGATTTGCACAACATATTCTTCAAATTACTAATGCGTTACGCAATATATTCTTCGAATTACTTGCGTAACATATTCTTCGAATTACTCAGAATATGCCGAATAAACAATCTTTTCTGCGGAGGAAAACAAGCAATATAATGAGCATCTGTGCATTTACCCTGTTTGCGGCATACAATGCACAGCCGTCTCATTTATTTGCTTGTGTGACGGAGCAGGAAAAGATTATGACGGAGCAGAAAAAGATTAAGAATGATAATGATTTGCGTTGCGTAATACATTCTTCGAATTACTCAAAATGTACTTCGAATTACTCAGAATATGCCGAATAAACCTGCTTTTCTGCGGAGGAAAACAAGCAATATAATGAGCCTCTGCGATACATTTATATATGCAATACTCGCAGCGAGTTCATTTATTTGGTTGTGTGACGGAGCAGAAAAAGATTAAGAATGATAATGATTTGCATAACATATTCT
>CBDUZN010000120.1:0-6608 GCA_965371715.1 uncultured bacterium
TTGCAAAATCTCCTCTTTGTGCAGCCAGCATTGCTAAATTAAATATTCTTTTTGCATCTTTCAAATGGCTCTTTGCTTCTATTAATTTACCCTCCTGAACAAGAATGTTTGCCAATTCATAAGTAGATTTTGCAGATTCAACATTCCTTCCAATCTTTCGAGCATTAAAAATTGATTGTTTTAAATAATTTATTGCCCTATCAATACTCCTTTTATTACTCTTCTTACTACTTACTGCATTTTTTGTACATTTATACAATGCTTTTCCCATTACCCGTAAAGTACGGATCTCATCCTCTTTTTCATTAGTTTTTTTAGCAAAAGAATATGCTTGCTTAGCAAAGCTTAATGCATTTTTGTAATTTTTCTGAACATAATTTAGTTCAGATAAATTTGTATAAACGCCTGTTAAAATTATATTATTACCCGATTTTGTCAAAACTTTTTTTGCTCTTTTAAGATATTTATTTGCATTATCAAATTCTCCAAGGTAAATATAGAGTTCTCCAATATTACTGCATGCTAAACCAATTCCAAGGATAAATCTTATTTCTTCCGCTATGAAAAGATATTTTTTAATGTAACTCAAAGCAGTACTAAATTCATCCTTACTATAGTATGCAACTCCAATATTAGCAGATGCCATGCCAATACCTTGCCTATCACCTAACTCTTCTGATATAGAGAGGTGCTTTTTGTAATATTGTAAAGCAATGTCAAACTCACCTTTATCATCATAGATTATACCAATATTCCCTGAAGCGATTCCAATTCCTCTTTTATATCCTAATTCTTCTGCTATTGAAAGTTGTTTTCTATGATATTTTAATGCTTTTTTCAATTCACCTTTACTTCTATAAATAACTCCCATATTAGAAAATACAATTCCCATATCATTTTTGTTACACAATTTTTCTGATATTTTAAGGGATTTTTCCAAATTTATTAATGCCTTATCAAGGTCACCCTTACTCCAATATGTAGTTCCAATATTATTTAATGTAATACTAATGCCATGCTCACTTTTCACTTTTTTGTAAATATCCATTGATCTTTTAAAATATTTTAATGCAATTCTATAATCACCTTTTTGAGATGAAAGCTGTCCAAGGTTTCCCAAACCATCAGCAAAAAATTCCGGGTTTTTTTTCTTATCAATTTTCCTAAGAGCTTTTTCAATTATCCCTTTGCATTTTTTATAATCCTTTTTTGACATTAAAATGGTATTTGCCATTAAAATCATTATATCTGCAATTCTAAATTGATTCTGATTTTCGGTTTTTTTATACAATGTGATTATGCTTTTAAAGTCATTTATTGAGTTATCATATTTGCCAATAAATCTATATATATCAGCCCGGTGTTTCAATGCTCTGATTAACAGTTCTTCCCTTTCTTTGCTCACTACCTCAACTCCTTATGTATAATATTATTATATTAATATCTTTATTCAATAAAGTCAATGTTTATTTCTTATCTGCTATTTAAATCTTAAAATTAAATTTAGATAAATTATAATATTATATAAATATATTCACTAATTATTTTATTTTGTTACTTATTGGTATTTTGTTGAATTATATTAATAATTTTTAGCATGCAATCAATAAATCTTTTCTACTTTCTTTAATTAATAGATTGTATAATTTACCTACTGTTAGAATTTGGGGAGTAAAGACACGGAGATAATCACCTGATGTACCGTATGAACCATCATTATCCGATTGTTCAATGATCACATTTTTTACTGTGCCTATTATATTATTTATATACAAATCCCTCTTCTCTTTATGCAATTTCTCCATAAATCCAAATCGTTTTTTCTTTGTCTTTTCATCAATATGCTTTTTCATATATGCAGACAATGTATTTGTTCTTACTGAATATCTGAATATATGATAATGTGATATTTCTAATGTGTAAAGACATTCAATCATTGAATTAAAATCATCTTCTGTTTCATTAGGAAAACTCACAATAATATCGGCACCAATGCGTACTTTCCTTTTCATATTTTGTATTTTAATTAATATATTGATTATATCCCTTTTTTTATAATTGCGTTTCATTGATTCCAAGATTTTGTTCTCTATATGCTGCAAGGATAAATGCATAAATGGAGCAATTCGTTCATTATTATCAATGAAATTGAGAAATTTATTGCTTATCTCATTTATATCCAATGATGATAATCGTATTCTACCATTGAAATTATCATATATAATTTTCAGCAAATCAGTAAAATCTATATTCTCATAATAGTATCTTGATATATGCACACCTGTAAGAATAATCTCTTTAATGCCACTTTGTTCCGCATTTTTTATATCATTAATAATAAGTTCAGGTGAACGGGATATTTCCTTGCCTCTATAATACGGTACTGTGCAGTATGAACAGAAATTATTACATCCAATTTGAATAAGAATATCCTCTCTTGATCTTAATTGTACCTTTGTATCAATCTTCATAATCTCACTTTGCGGGATAAATGTAATGTTTTCACCATTCTTTAAATACTCAGGAATACAGCCAGATAGAACTACTTTTTTATTGGGAAATTTTTCTTTAACTGAATTTATATATCTTCTTAATTGTGCTTCTGCTTTATGAGTAACAACACAACCTGCAATAATTATCACATTGGCATCATTAATTGACTTTGTTATGGAATATTCGTTATCTGTATATAATGACAATAATCGCTTTGATAAATGCTGATTTAATCTGCATCCATTTGATTTTAGGAATATCTTCATATTGAACTTATATAATCCCTGATTGCTTCATTTCTTAAAGGCATTATGTTCAAATCATAATCAATTAAACGCTGATTTTTCAGAACAGAATACATTGGACGCTTTGGAGGTTTATTATTGGTTTCTATTTTAATCACTTCCCGTTCTATTCCCGCTATACTAAGAATTTCATTTGCAAAATCATACCATGTTATTTCGCCTTTATCCGCACAATGAAGTATACCTTTTATACCCTTATCTAGACTATGTAAAATCTGCTTTGCACTATTTTTTGTATATGTTGGTGAACCTATTTGATCATTCACTACCCTTAATTGTTCATTTCCACCTGAAAGAATTTTATTAACAAAATTATAACCCTTAATACTGCCGGGATTTTTTCCATATATTCCAGATATACGCATAATAAGTGCATCAGGATTAACCCTTGTAATTGCTACTTCACCATTGTATTTACTTTTACCATACATATTCAATGGATTAGGTTTATCCGTTTCAATATATGGTGTTTTTTTCAAACCATCAAATACATAATCCGTTGAGAAATGTATAAATTTAATACTGTTTTCAAAACAGAATGCTGCAATTTTTTCAGGTATATATGTATTCATTTTATTTGCCTGTTCAATATTCTCTTCACATAAAGGTACATTATGATATGCTGATGTATTAATTATCAAATCAAATTTGTTTTTAATAAATGAGAAAAACTCACTAGTTTTTGTAATATCAAAACACTCCCTGCCGCCACCCTCAACATTATATTCCTGTGATAATGTTGTATCAATATCCTTACCTAATTGACCATTTTTCCCAATAATATATATATTCATAGGCTAAAGTAATCAATTAAGTTATTGACGGAATTTACGGTAATATCAATACTTAACCCTGACCCTTTGTATGCTTTCTCATCTGCTTCGCCAGAATACACAAGAATAGAAATAATATTTGCATCAATTGCCATACGCATATCTGTATATAATCTATCCCCAACCATAGCGCATGATTCTCTACATTTATTGTATTTTGAAAGCACGGTCTCAACCATTGCAATATTGGGTTTACCAATAATTTCAGGTGTTCTATTTGTTAATGTTTCAAACATTGTAATGAATGAACCCGTATCAGGAATAAATCCTGTTTCAGTTGGACATAATATATCAGGATGCGTAGCATAGTATCTTATATCTTTAATTAAAAACTGATATGCCTTATCAATTTTTTCATATGTTAGCGTTTTATCAAATCCCAATAATACTGCCTGTGGATTATCATCCGTTAATATAAATCCATTTTCCTTTAATTCCTCTTCAAATGATGGTGTGCCAAGCGGAAACACCCTCTTTATCCCATCCTGATGCATTTTAATTATTGAAGCATTTAATGATGTGAAAATATCATCCTTATTTGCAGGAATATCCAGCTTATGAAGTTTATTAATATAATCATTTCTGTTTTTGGATGAATTATTGGATAAAAATACAGTAATAATATTCTTCTTTCTCAATTTTGTAATTAATTCAGTAGCACCATTGATTTTCCTGTCTCCCAGATATAATGTTCCATCCATATCAAATAAAAATATTTCAGGCAGTTTAATCATACTACTCCCATTCTATTGTTGATGGTGGTTTTGTTGAAATATCATATACCACTCTATTTACACCATTTACTTCATTTATTATTCTTGTTGATGCTTCGTGAAGCACATGTTTGGGAAAATCATACCAATCAGCCGTCATACCATCAACAGAATTTACTGCTCTTAAAACAATAACATTTTCATAGGTTCTGTTATCTCCCATTACCCCAACTGTTCTTACAGGTAAAAATACGGCAAATGCCTGCCAAATATCATTATAAAGTCCATGCTTTCTTATTGTTGAAATAAATATATTATCCGCCTGCTGTAAGATATTAACATTATTTCTATCAATATTACCCAAAATTCTAACAGCAAGTCCAGGACCTGGAAATGGATGCCTGTTTAGTAATTCCTTAGGTATATTTAATGCTTTTCCTACTTCTCTCACTTCATCTTTAAATAAATCCTTTAATGGTTCAATCAATTTAAGATGCATTCTTTCAGGTAATCCACCCACATTATGATGTGATTTAATAGTGGATGAAGGTCCATTTATTGAACTTGATTCAATTCTATCCGGATATATTGTTCCCTGAACAAGATATTTTACATTTTCAACTCTACTGGCTGCTTTTTCAAAAACATCAATAAATGTTTTGCCAATAATTTTTCTTTTTGTTTCTGGATCAGATATATTATTCAAATTTGATAAAAATAAATTACTTTCATCAATATATTCAATACTCATCTCTAATAAAGATTTAAGTGTTTTAACCATCTCTTTTCCTTCACTTTGACGCAAAAGACCTGTATCAATCAAAAAGCCCTTCATTCTGTTTCCAATTGCCCTATGAACCAATTCACTTGCAACTGTTGAATCAACTCCTCCGGATACACCTGATATCACATTACCATCAGGAGCAAATGCTCTTATCTCATCTATCACATTATTTATAAAATTACTTGGATTCCAATTACCCTTTGTGTTACATATACCATATAGGAAATTATGAATAATTTTACTTCCGAATTGTGTGTGAACAACCTCCGGATGGAATTGAATACCATACATATTCTTTTCAATGCACATTATTGCTGCATTTTCCGTATTACCGCTTATTGCAATACTCTTAAAACCATCAGGTAATTTAACTACCTTATCTGAATGTGACATCCACACACTATTTGATCTGTGAATATCATTGAATAATGGATTATCTAAAATTACTTCAAGCATTGCCTTTCCATACTCTCTTTTGTCCGATTTCATAACATTACCATTAAAATGCTCTGCCATAAGTTGCATTCCATAGCAAATTCCGAGAACAGGCACATTTGTTAAGTCATCAAAATTTACCTTTGGACTATCACTATCATAAACACTTTTTGGTCCTCCTGATAATATAACACCTTTTACATCAGCATCTAAAATTACTTTCTTCCCTGGAGAAATTATTTCAGAAAATACATTTGCTTCCCTTACACGCCTTGCAATAAGCTGAGTATATTGAGAACCAAAATCAATAATTATTATTTTTTCATTTTCCATTTAGAAGTCCATTTATCGCATCTTTAATATTATTCTGAGAAAAAAGATATGATCCTGTTACAAGCCAATCAGCTCCTGCATTCAAAACACTTTGTGCTGTTTTATCATTTATACCACCATCAATCTCTATCTTGTATTTCCTTTCTTTTCTTTCCTCTTTTAAAAACTTAATTTTATTAAGTGAGTCCTCAATAAATGTCTGTCCGGCAAATCCCGGATAAACAGACATTATTAGTATATAATCCACATATTCAAGATATGGCTTTAAAACACAAATATCAGTATCAGGATTAATAACAATGCCCGCATTCACACCCTGCTCTTTTATTGAATCAATTAAAAGTTTGGGATTATCAGTAACTTCATAGTGAAATGAGAGATAATCAACTCCTGCTTCAATAAATTTATCAATATATTTTTCCGGATTCTCTATCATTAAATGTGCATCAAGCATTTTATCAGTTAATTTTCTTATCTGTTTTACAATAAATGGTCCAAATGTAATATTGTTTACAAAATGACCATCCATAATATCAAGATGTAATATATTGATTTCTGATGGAATTTTATTAATTGATTCTCTAAGACAGGAAAAATCAACAGATAAAAGCGATGGAATTATTTCAATTTCATTCATTGTTTCCATCATCAGGTATTCCTACTGTTAAGATTATTGTATCACACTTTCTTACACAAAATCCACTATCCGGGG
>CBDUZN010000121.1:0-6603 GCA_965371715.1 uncultured bacterium
CGGTAATATTATATCAATACCCGGACCATCTTCACTTACGGCATCATTAAGTATTTCAGGAATGCCTACAGATGCATTTTCATTTTATGGATTTTTGCCAAGGAAAAAGGGCGCAAGAAAAAAGAAACTCACATTATGTATGGAAAAAAAGGAAACAGCGGTTTTCTTTGAATCACCATTTAGAATTGATACTACACTTGAAATGATTGATTCAATTGATAGTGAAAGGAAGATTGCTATATGCCGTGAAATGACAAAAATATATGAAGAGTGTTTGAGAGGAAATGCTGGTGAGATTTTAAATGATAAATGGAAAAGAAAAGGAGAAATCGTTCTTCTTATAAGAGGAGTTTGAAATGATACCTGATGCTTTAAAGAATTTAGGAAGAAGAATTGTTGACCCAATAACAAATGCATTTATTGCAATGAAAATAACAGCTAATACTATGACATTTATAGGATTAATGCTTTCAATTATTTCAGGTTTATTTTATGCTTTAGGGTATTTTATTTTTGGTTCAATAGTACTGATAATTGCTGGAATTAGTGATACCTTTGATGGACAGATTGCAAGAAAAACAAATACTGTTTCAAAATTCGGAGCATTTTTTGATTCAACAATTGATAGATTCAATGAATTTGCAGTTCTTGCAGGTATTATGTATTTTTACTTAAATAATAATTTTGATATAATATATGTATTTGCAATTCTTTTTGCTATAATGTTCTCTATAATGATAAGTTATATACGGGCAAGAGCAGAGGGACTTGGAATCAATATTAAGAGAGGACTTATGACAAGAGTTGAAAGAGTCCTATTTATAATAATTATATCTTTTTTACCATTGAAAATATTTAATTATATGATATTATTATTTGTATTATTGAATTTTATAACAGTAATTGAAAGAATGATAAGAGTTAAGAAACATACCTAAGGAGGTTAACTGATGGGTAAGAAAGTCAGAGTAGGCATTATCGGCGTTGGCAACTGTGCATCCTCGCTGGTTCAAGGTGTAGAGTTTTATAAAAATGCAAAGGAGAATGATACGGTCCCTGGTTTAATGCATGTTAATTTCGGTGGATATCATATTTCCGATATAGAATTTTCCTGTGCTATTGATATTAACAGAACAAAGGTTGGGAAGGATCTTTCAGAAGCAATATATGCTGATCCGAATAATACGCTTATATTCCAAAAAGTGTCGAAGCTTGGAGTTAAGGTAGAAAGAGGAATGACTCATGATGGTATTGGAAAATATCTTACAAGTGTTGTTAAAAAAGCACCTGGTTCAACTGCAGATATTGTGAATATAATTAAAGATACCAAGACCGATGTTATGGTAAGTTATTTACCGGTAGGTTCAGAAGAGGCAACAAAATGGTATGTGGAACAGATACTTCAGGCAAAGGTGGGCTTTATCAATGCAATCCCGGTTTTTATTGCCAGTTCAGAATATTGGGGCAATAGATTTAAGGATGCCGGACTTCCTGTAATTGGTGATGATATTAAATCGCAGGTTGGAGCAACTATAACACATAGAGTTTTAACCACTCTTTTTACTGACAGGGGTGTACGCCTTGAGAGAACCAGTCAACTTAATGTTGGTGGTAACACTGATTTCTTGAATATGCTTGAAAGGGATCGCCTTGAATCAAAGAAAATTTCAAAAACGCAGGCAGTAACATCAATATTGCCTTATGATATTGGCGAAGACAATATTCATATTGGTCCAAGCGATTATGTGCCATGGTTAAAAGACAGAAAATGGGCATATATCAGAATGGAAGGAACTACATTTGGAGAAATACCGCTTAATCTTGAAATGAAATTGGAAGTGTGGGATTCCCCGAATTCAGCCGGAGTAATCATTGATGCTGTTCGTGCAATCAAGCTTGCTTTAGATAATAAAATTGCTGGTCCAATAATTGAACCATCATCATATTTCATGAAATCACCTCCAATACAATTCCCGGATTCTATATGTAAACAAAAGGTAGAGGATTTCATAAAGAAAAACAAGCGAACTGTAAAATAATATGGAAAGTTTGTTCATAACATTTGAAGGCATTGAGGGGTGCGGCAAGTCAACTCAAGCTAATCTCCTCTGTGACTTCTTCCAAAGTAAGAAAATGGAATGTGAATTAACTCATGAACCGGGTGGGACATTAATTTCAGAAAAAATTCGCAAAATTCTTCTTGATAATCAAAATAAGGAAATGAGTTCATTAACCGAATTGTTTCTTTATTTTGCAAGTCGTTCTCAGCATACAAGTGAGAAAATAAAACCATTACTTAAATCAGGTACAATAGTTATTTCTGATAGATATTATGATTCTACAATTGCATATCAAGGTGAGGGACGATCAATCCCTCAAAAAACACTAATAGAAATAAATAGTTTCGCAACAGGTGGACTTATTCCTCATTTAACATTTCTTATTGATTTACCGGCAGAAATTGGTTTATCAAGAATTAAGAACAGAGATAGAATTGAGGATGAAACAATGGATTTTCATAATAGGGTAAGAGGTGCTTATTTAACAATGGCAAGGGAAAATCCCGATAGAATTAAAATCATTGATGGCGCAAAGGATATTGAGGATATTCATAAAGAAATTGTAAATATTATGTTAAAATATATTTAACGGGGGTTTAATGAAAAAGAAAATATTATTAACAACACTTGTAATGGTAATGATGGTATCAGCTATTGGCTGGTTTTTTGTTGTATATGCCGGTTCAAAAAATGAATCAAATTCATCGCTGAATATTTTCTTTAACCCCAAAATGAGAAGATTTGTTGAAATATTGAATATTGTTGAGGAGTCATATTACAGGGATATCTCGGAAGATGAATTGATTGAAGCAGCATTACAGGGAATGCTTAAAAAACTTGACCCTCATAGTGTATATATATTTAAGGAAAATGAATTACAGAATTTCAATATGACTACCAAAGGAGAATTCGGAGGCATAGGTTTTCGTGTAGGAATAAGGGATGAAAAAATCACTGTTATTTCTCCTATTGAAAATACCCCTGCTTCAAGAATTGGAATAAGAGCAGGCGATATAATTTTCCAGATTGATACAGTAAAAACAGAAGGAATGGATATTGATCAGGCAGTATCATTTATGCGTGGAAAACCGGGAACAGAAGTTGTTTTGAAAATTTACAGATTTGGAACTGAAATTGAATATAAAATTACAAGAGAAATTATAAATATAAAATCCATTCCATATTATGGAATGCTAAATGATAGCGTAGGCTATATTAAAGTAGTACAATTTTCCGAACATCTGAATAAGGAATTTAATGATGCAATGGAGGATTTGTTTATTAAACATAATGCACAGAAATTGGTCTTGGATCTCAGACAGAATCCCGGTGGATTATTAAATGAAGCAATTACAATGTCTGATTATTTTCTGCCAAGAGGAGTGAATATTGTTTCAACAAAATCCAAAAATAGTTCAATGGAAATGTCATTTAAGGCACAAAAGCCCGTTTATAAAGGGTTTTACCCGCTTGTAGTACTTGTTGACAATGGTTCGGCTTCAGCATCTGAAATTGTAGCAGGTGCAATTCAGGATTGGGACAGAGGTGTTATTCTTGGAGACACAACCTATGGAAAGGGCTCAGTACAATCTGTTTATGATTTTGCTAAATATTCCAAAGGTGATGGAGGCATTTTGAAATTTACCACAGCTCGGTATTTTACTCCATCAGGTCGTTCAATTGATATAGAATTAATGAAATACGAACATTCAAATCCAGACACAATAATCTATAAATCGCTTGGAGGTTTGGAGAGAACACTTAAAGGTAGTGGCGGAATAGTGCCGGATTGGTTGTATCAGGAAAGATATTTAACTGAGATAGAAATTGAATTATTGAGGAAACAGGTAATTTTTGGTTTTGTTGCTGAATATTTATCAAAAAGCACTATATCAGAAAATACGGTAAAGAATTTAACAGAAAAGATATATAATGAATTTTTTGAATATATTAAGAAAAATGATATTGATACCCAGAAAATAATGGATGAAGAAAAAACAATGAAATATGTGAAAACACAATTAACAAGGGAATTTGCAAGACAGGTAGGTGGAGATAAACTATTCTATGAAGTTTATCTGAAAGGTGATAATGTAATAAATAAATCCATTGATATACTTTCCGGGGTTTCAAACCCTGAGGATATGTTTAAAAAGGTTGGTGAATTTAATAATAATGAGGAAAACTAATTATTAAATGTCTGTAAAGTTATTTTTTAAGGAATGGAATAATCCATTCCTTTCCTTTATTAAATATCTATATCTTAACGAATTTACACCTCTTTTTTTACACTACCTCTTTCATCTTTCTTCTTGAAAAAATTACTTATTACTGTAAAATATTAAGAAAATATACAATTGAGATGGAGGATAGATGAAAAGGATTGTCGGAATAGTATTAGTTACAATAATTATTTTGATTTCTGTATTTACTTATTCGTGTTCAATGAACAATCGAGTAAAAAGTAGTACAAGAATATTATATGTATATCCATGCTGGATGGATGCAAATACTCTAATCTATGCAAAATGTGAGAACCGTTTATCTAACACAGATGGAGATGACTATGGTAAGTTTTATAGAAGTTTAACTGTATATAAATTCAATCTTACAACACTCACCGAGATAGAGATATATAAAGTTGAATGGGATGATGTTGACTCAACAGAATGGTTATATGGTTTGTATGCCGTCAATGACACTGTATTTATTGATCTGGAACATGAGATATATATTCCTAAAACAACCAATGAGCTTCAAATGACAAATATTGGAAGTGTAATCAATAACAAATATATAGTAAGATTCTCAGATGATGGTCAAACAGTATTTTACAGTGATTCAAACAATCTTTTCAAAATAAATAGAGATGGCTCTAACAAGGAATATATTGGAAGAGCACCAATTTATAAAGCAGTAGATTTTTATGAAACATCAGCAGGTGTGATTGTTGTTTCTAAATCCAGAAGTTGGCAATATGTTCATTTACTTAATGATTATGAAACTACACCAATTAATAATTATTATGTGGATTTAGTCTGGTGGAATGAATTAGGCAATTGTGAGTTAAGAGAAGTAGATATTACAGGACCTTTAGATGTAAATTATTATATTGATGATATAGGTAATGAAATTTTTGAATTTACAACAAGAGATCGTTATACAAATAATAAGGGTTTATGCAAGTTAGATATTTCCAAATGGGAAACCGATACTATTGAGTTTTACAATGAACTGATGGGACGCAGATCTCCTTACAAAGACAAATTCATACTTTATTTTGATGATGGATTTGCGGTTTACGATTCTCTAAAGAATGTGTACATATTAAGAGAGAAGCTAGAATATGATGAATAAGAAGAACATAATATTAGCAATTTTTGTATTATTGATCAGTTCATGTGCATTATTTAATAATTATGAGAAACAATCGGATTTCAATTCAATTGAATGGGTAGATGACACATCTTTTCTTGTTATAACTTTTGTACATATAAATGATTATGAATATGAAGTGGAGGATTATCTTATAAATGCCAAAACAGGATTTGTAAAGGCACAGGAATCAGTAGTTGGATACAGAACTTGGCATCTTTTTCTAAGAAGTCCAATAATGACGCCAGATGATAGATTTGTATGGGGAATAAATGAAGATTCTATGCTTACCAAACATGATTTGTCACTGAATGTCAGTGATGCATTTAATATAAAAGTGAAGGGCAATATTGATGCTGATTGGGACAATATGAATATTATGTCTGTAATTAATAGCGATACTTTAAGAATGGTGAAATTGAATGGACCTGAAGATATACAATTGGAAGCAAAGTGGTTATCAGATTTAGGATATGAGATACTCAATTTCAATGAAGTAAAATATGTGAAGAAAAATGGAATTAATAAGTGGGCTATAAGTGTAGATTATGATAATCCCACTTCCGGTGAGGGAACAGGAACAATGTTCCTTAGCAGGGATGGAAATTGGGAGTCGGCTGAACTTCTTGCGGATGTGTGTGGTGTCCTTTCACCAAACTGCATATATTATGTACAGGGTTATTCAGTGAATGGTCAGAATATTTTTGATGTTTATGATTCTCTTAATACACTTGTAAATACTATTATGTTCTGATAAATAGTAAATGGAATCAATAATTAATAGTATATTGAGTGATTCCAGATTTCAAGGAACGATTCTAAAAAAGTGGAAAATATGGAGAAATTTGTTAACATACTCAAAATACCATCCACCAACATACATATTTCTTCTTGAAAAAATTACTTATTACTGTAAAATATTATGAAAATATACAATTGAGATGGAGAGAAATGGCAAAGAAAACGGAAAAAACAGATAAAAGAATGATTACAAGAGATTCAGTGGACTTCTCAAGAAACTTGAAATAATTCTTAATCAAGCAAGAACTAATGTAATTAGAGAATTGAGGTGGTCGGGTTTGTCTATACCACCTTAGTTTTGAGTAGTATTTTGGGGTCGGAGCATGGAATTATGGCGTTTTCATCTAAGTTAAAGAATAGAAGATGA
>CBDUZN010000122.1:0-6582 GCA_965371715.1 uncultured bacterium
ACAAATACTATTAATACAGATAATATTCCAAATGGGATATATTTCTTGAAATTGACAGGAGATAAAAGTAATAAAATGTATAAGTTTGAAATAATAAGATAAATAGAGTATTGAATGTAAAATACTAGATACTTCCATAAGTTTAGGTATTAGAGTGAATAGTTGATAAAGTTATTATGAGTAAATTGCAGGAATAATTATTGCCGTACTTTGCTTACAACAATAATCAGAAAATTCATCTTGAAATTATTGTAATTATCAATATATTATGTATTAATAAAAAAGGAGAAACTGTGAAGAGAATATACTTTGATAATAATGCTACAACAAGGGTTGATGATGAAGCTATTGAAATAATGAATGAATATTTTAATTCGGAATATGGGAATTCGTCATCTGCTCATGATATGGGAATAAAGGCGCTTGAAATCATTGATGAATGCCGTGAAAAAATTGCAGCATATATTAATTGTGAGCCAAGTGAGATTATATTTACAGGTTCAGGTACAGAAAGTGATAATATAGCATTATTGGGATTCGCACATTTAAAAAAAGCAGATGAATGCCATATCATTGTATCTGAAATAGAACATTCAGCTATTTTGAATACGGCAAAAGAATTAGAGAGAGAGGGCTATAGCGTTTCTTTTGCAAAAGTAAATAGAGAAGGCATTATTGATTTAGATTATCTTGAAAGCATAATAACCGAAAAAACCAAAATCATTTCAATTATGTATGCTAATAATGAAACAGGAGCAATCCAACCAATTAAGGAAATATCGGAAATAACAACAAAAAGAAATATTGTTTTTCATACTGATGCTGTTCAATATATTGGCAAGGGCTATATTGATGTGAAGAAAACAGAAATTGAAATGCTGAGTGCCTCGGGACATAAATTCCATGCACCAAAGGGTGTGGGATTTTTGTATTTGAAAAAAGGAATACAGATCAAGCCACTTATTTTTGGTGGAAGTCATGAAAGAAAGATAAGACCTGGAACAGTAAATGTTCCATATATTGTATCAATGACAAAAGCATTGGATGTAGCTTATAGAGATAAAGAGAAAAACACTAAATATATTGCTGATTTAAGAGATAAACTGAAAACAGGAATTCTAAATAGTATTGATAATATTGTAATTAATACACCTGAAAACAGTGTCTATAATACTCTTAATATTTCAATTCCTGGAATTGAAGGCGAAGCAATGCTTTTTTCACTTAGTGAGAAGGGTATTTATATTTCAACAGGATCAGCTTGTTCATCTGGTGATTCCAAACCATCTCATGTAATGAGTGCTATGGGAAGAAGCAATCTTGAGGCATATGGTTCCTTAAGATTATCATTAAGTAAATATAATACACAAGATGAAATTGAGTATGTGATTAAATCTCTTAAAGAAATAGTTAATAGGATTAGAAAAATATCGCCATACAAATAGGAGAAAAAATGTATTCTAAAAAAGTAATGGATCATTTTAGGTATCCACGAAATGTTGGCAAAATGGAAAATCCTGATGGTGTTGGCAGGGTTGGTGATCCGCAATGCGGGGATGAAATGATAATATATATTAAAGTAGAGAATAATATTATTAAAGATGTTTCATTTGAAACATATGGATGTGCGGCAGCTATTTCTTCTTCCTCAATGACAACGGAGATGATGAAAGGAAAAACAATTGAAGAGGTATTAAAGATTACCAATAAACAGGTTGCTGATAATCTTGGTGGTTTACCTGCAAATAAAATGCATTGTTCTGTGCTTGCTGAAGATGGGATTAGAGCCGCAATTGAAGATTACAGAAAAAAGTCAAATAAGTGAATGCCTTTAAAAAACTTGTAAAAACTTTTAGAACATTAAGACAAAAGTGTCCATGGGATAGAGAACAAACTCATCATTCATTAAGAAAATATATTATTGAAGAAGCATATGAACTTGTTGAAGCAATAGAATCAGAAAACAGTGAAAAAGTAATGGATGAATTAGCAGACATATTAACTCAGGTACTTCTACATACAGTGATTGCAGAAGAGAATGGGAAATTTGATTTTAATAATTTGATTGAGCATCTTATAAAAAAAATAGAGAGAAGGCATCCTCATGTTTTTGGGAAGATTGAAGTAAAGAATAAAGAAGATGTTGTAAAGAACTGGATAAAGATTAAGAAAAATGAGAGAGAAGATAAAAGTGTAATGGACAATGTTCCACATATCCCGGGACTTCTATTATCAGCTAAAATTCAGAGAAGAGCGTCAATATTAGGATTTGATTGGGAGAACATTGAGGGTGTTTATGAAAAGATTGAGGAAGAGATCAATGAATTAAAGAATGCAGAAGATGAGAAATCAAGAGAAGAGGAACTTGGTGATTTGCTTTTTGCAGTATCACATCTTTCAAATTTTTTAAATATTGATCCGGAGATTGCAATAAATAGAGCAGTTAGAAAATTTATAATTCGTTTTAAAATTGTTGAAAAGGAAATAAATAAGTCCAAAGTAAAACTATCAATAGATGAAATGGAAAAAATTTGGCAAAGTACAAAACGAAAAAACTAAATAGTTTCTTCGTTTTGATTATTATTCATATTTTCTTTCTTTTCTTTCCCTAAATCAAATTGATTCATTATTTTCTCAATATCGCTTTTGGTTTCATATCCTTTAGTACTTTTATGAACAATATCAACTTTTATACCTCTTGATATATACTTAAAAAAATCATTAGATTGCAGCTTAAGTTCTTTTGGTCCCTTAGCTTCAATAAGATCAATTCTGATTTTATGTTTTTCGATTATTGAAAAAATTGGTAAATTGTCATAAATTTCCACTCTTCTATATGTAGATTTATTTTCCTGAAATTTATTTTTTCTTGTTGTACTTTCTAAATCACTGCCATCATCAAATATAGAGTATATACTTATATATGGTGAATCAAACAGTCCTAAATATTTCTGTAGAATGTTAGGGATATTTTGAGATATAATTATCAAAATATTATGTTTTTTATTGAAGTATCCACGATTATAATTAGGATATGCTAAATCATTAATTGAGAAATCACCGATTTTTTCACCTTCATTACTTAATACATCCTTTTCTATTGAAAGAAATGTAGATGTATCTATTAAAGGCATTACAGGATTTTCTTTTAATGCGGCAATTTCAGGTATTTCAGTAAGTTCATTCTTTTTAATAATTATAAATAAATATCCAACCCCAATGATGATTGCTAATAGAACAATGACAAGTAGCATAATTACTCCTTGTTAAGTTAAGCAGAGCATAAAGCTCTGCTTATATTTTAACTTCATTCTTCTTTTTTTCCGTCATCCTTTTCTGCATTAATTTCCGGAGAATTATCTTTCTTGTCTGAATCGCAACATGTGTCACTATCACATTTTTCTTCATTAATATCATCAAATTCATCAAATTCTTCATCTTTTTCTTCAAGCAAATTGACATCATCTTTAATTTTTACCAAATTAACATAAATGAGTGTCATTCCTGCTGTCCATGAAGTAAAGAAATAGGCAGCAACAGTAAATGCTATAACATAGAATAATATTCCCAGTAAAACACTAGCAATATTTATTGCCCAATTTCCTGTATTGAATTGATATATTGAAAGCATGAAAGGTGTTAATTTCAATGCAAGTTCCTCTGCAAATCTATATGCTGGAACCGGTGGCAAGAAATGAAATCCATTTGCCCATATTTGTAGCCATGATCCACCATTCCAGAATGAAATAGCCCATCTTGAAAATTCAAGTGTATACCTTACTAATGAACCAAGTATTATTGTGCCAATAGAACTCATGATAAATATCAAACCAGACCAAATTGCAAGTCTCCAAGGTTGATCCCATACAATAGAAAATATTTCAAACAAAGTATCAAATGTATCTGATTTGGATGTGCCTGCTACAATAGGAGAAACAAAGAGAGATACAATGAAAACCAGTTTCAAATAAACAGTAAATAGTGCGCCGAATAGTATAGGAACAATAAATAATATTAGAAATAGTGGACCGAAAAATGGAATTTTGCCTATTAGACCAAAAATAAATGCACCAAGAACCATAATTGCAACAAGAACAGCAAGTGTTATTGGAGCAAGAAATGCACTTTTCCAGAATTTTAATGCATATTTGGATGCTTCTTTCATTTCATAGAATTCATTGCCCTTTAATTGTTCAAAAGTGATTTTCGCAACTGCTGTTTGTCCGAATATGAATGCCATAAAATAGAGTATTCCTCCTGCAACCCAAATTATCCATGAATACCAATTTAGTATTGTTACTCCGAAAATTGGAACGGGGAATAACTTATAAGTATTCCAAATATCAACAAATGCAATATTGCTTGTTAAATATGCAATATATGCAAATATAAAATACATTATAAATCCGACAATTAGAGACATCATCATAACAAATAATTTTTTAAGCGAAAGACCAAGTCGTGTTGCTCTGAACAAATCTTTGAAGTTATAATGGAGTTCTATCATAAATCCTCCTGTTTTAATTAATTATTTAAATATCTTAAAATTACAATAAGTAGCAAAACAAAAATCACTATAAATCTAATTAAATGCCCCTTAAATGAATATGTATATTTATCTCTCTTTAATATTCTATAACTATTAAATAACTTCATAATAATGATAATATCATAAAGTATTATTTTGTCAAGATATTTTATTATTTAATTATAAAAAATAATATTGGATTATAATAATATTTATATAATGTATCTTTGTCTGTGCAATCTATAGAATAGGGGAGATATGTATTATATCCATTTCGTTTACCAATATATTTAGGCTGGACTTTCATAATTTCAAAATGAAGATGATTGAGGTATTCTCCCCAAACATCTAATTTTGGTGCATCAATAAAACTACCTAAAACAGTGTGTTTGTTAACTGTATCACCCGGTAATACGACAATATCACAAATATGAGTATATGTTGAAAACAATACTCTGTTATTGCCAATTTTATGCTTGATTATTATATTGGAAGAAGCATTATTATCCAGAATTGAAATCACTTTACCTTCAGCAGAGGCAAAGATAACCTCTATGTCTCCTGGTTTTCCTCCAGGATTTTTAAAATCCATTCCAGAATGATAATGAGGAGGAATATCGGAATATTGTTTCCTAAAGATTCCAAAATCCCCACAAGAAGTAATATATGATCTCTTGAGTATTCGTCTATTCTCACATTGGAATGGTAAATAGAAAGTTAAGGCATTAAGGAACATTCCAAAAATGATTAGGGTTTGTAAAAATAGTACTTTCTTTTTCATCATTTTATGTTTATAATTATAAATTATAAATTGATTATTTGCAATATGATTTATAAAGAAAATTTTGTAACATATTTAAGGAGTATAAATGAAAATGTTGATTTTATCAACCAATAGATCCGATTTTTCACATTTGTATTATATTATCAAAAGTTTACAAACATCAAAGAAAATTGATGCTAAATTATGTATTGCAGGTAGCCATTTTAATAAGAACAGAGGGTATTCAGTTAATGAAATTAGTGATGCTGGAATTAAACCTGATTACAAAATAAGGATTCAAGTTGATTGGCTAAGTGATTCTAAATTAATGAATTCAATGATCTCATTTCAAAAGCGACTGAGAACACTTGTAAAAATGATAGGATGTGAATATGTATTGATTCTTGGTGATAGGATTGAAATGCTTGCAGTAATAAATCTTGCTTTAATAACCGGAATAAAAATTATCCATATTTCAGGTGGAGAAACAACGGAAGGTGCTATAGATGATTATATTAGAAAAATGTTATCATTAATTGGAGATATTCACTTTGTTAGTGGGGAATATTTTGAAAATGAATTGAAAAAATTATTAAACAGAGACAATGAAATATTTAATGTGGGTGATCCGATTTTGGAAATCATTGATAATGAACAATTCAAAACTCTTGAAGAAATCAATAAGAATTATAATATTACTTTGATTGATAAAGAATACATAATGTTTACATATCATCCGGAAACAAATACACAAATAGATGTAAAAGAACAGTTTAAAGGAATGGAACAATTTCTTATGAAAACCGATTCCCATGTATTATGTACAGCTCCCAATATTGATAAAGGTGGGAATTTTATACTAACAGAACTTAAAAGAATTTCAAAGAAAAGAAAGAATATTATTTTTATTCCACATCTTGGATTTATTAATTATATATCATTACTTAAATATTGCAAATTTGTTATGGGTAATTCATCATCACTTATTATTGAAACCCCGTATTTGAAAAAACCATCATTATTGGTGGGGAAAAGACAATTTGGCAGACCTCTTGCAAAATCCATTATTGAAACAAATTATGATTATCAAAGTATTCTTAAAAGCATAAAGTGTATAAAAGATATGAATCCGAATAGTTTTTATAATATGGAATTGAAATATGAAAAAAAGGAAACATCTCAAATTATAAGGGAAACACTAGAAAACTTGGTTTCAAGGTTTTAATGCAACACTTTCTTTCTTTTCCTACATGCTCCTCGAGCATGTTACCTCACACAACCAAATAGTTGT
>CBDUZN010000123.1:0-6495 GCA_965371715.1 uncultured bacterium
TAACAAGGGGTACATTGGAACCCTATAGGAAAAAATGAAAAGAAGAAAATTAAAAATTTCCATTATACCTCATGGTACCGAAAAAATAAAAGCAACAAGGTTTTTTATAATTATTTTACCCATTATAGCAATAATCATTTTATGTATTTCAATATTCATTACAACTATGACAATTATAAATATTGGAAATATTAAGGACTATAGATCTATAAAAAAAATGCGTGAGAATATTGCAATACTTACAGTTAAAAACCGGGAATCCAAGAAGGCAATTGATGAGATTGAAAAGGGTATTAAAGATCTTAAGAAAAAAACAGCTGACATACTTCCATATTATAATTATATGTCAGGTATTGCACGCACTGATACATTTAATTTAAAACTTCCTGTAAATATCGATTCTTTACTTACATTTTCTGATTATATTAAACTTACATATAATAGAATTTTTGAAACAATAAAAAATCCATCTTATGCTAATAAAATCCCAACAATAATTCCTGTAAATGGTTGGGTTTTCAGGGACTTTGGAAATGTAAAAGACCCTTATACTGAAACAAACCGATTTAATCCAGGAATAATAATTGTTGCTAATGAAGGAGAAAATGTATATGCAGCAGGAGATGGTTATGTTTTATTTGCCGGTGAAAAACCTAAATTAGGTCAAACTATAATTATCAAACATACAAAGGATATTACAACTACTTATGCTCATTTATCAAGTATAAAGATTGATGCTGGAAAAACAGTAAAAAAGGGTGAAATCATTGGTTATGTGGGAAAATCAGGAAAAGTGCTTTCATCATCACTATTCTTTGAAATAATGAGAAATGATAAACCAATAAATCCAAGAAATGCATTTCTTGTTCCCATTTATGATCTTTATGATTCATTGAGTATAAATTTGTAAAAATAATAATCTCTTAAAACATTCTTTATAAATATTCTTGTTTCTCTGAATGGAATCATTTCAATATAAAGTTCCCAATCAATTTTCTTCCTATCCCATTTTACAACATTTCCAGGACCTGCATTGTATGACATAATACCATAGGCAAGATTCAATTCAAACATACTTAAATATGTACTTATATGTCTTGAACCAACTGTAATGTTTTTCTCAATATTAAAATTATCATTATCATCAAAGTGTTCTTCATACACAAAATCCATTAATTGCATTATTCCCTTTGCTCCGGCTGACGATACTGCATTAGGATTAAACCAACTTTCCTGTCTTGCAATTGCATATAATAAAGCAATATCAACTCCTGTGTTTTTTGCTGCCTCTTCAAATATTTTACTATGAGGAAGTGGAAACAGGTATTTACTACATTCATCAATTAAAACACCATTATATAGCATCCTATAACCAAAAGTCATTGTTCTATTATACACTTCTATTCTATAATAAAACTCTGCAAAATATTTTGCTAAATCCTTATTTGCTCTATATGTTTTATCAGCAAAATTATTGAATATACTTTCTTTATCATATTCCCGTAATTTCAGGAATATTTCTTTATATTTATCAAATTCCTTTAATTTGTATTTTTTATTGATTATGCTGATTTTATTTATAATCTGTCTTGCTCTTACACAGTAAAAACTAATACTATTAAGATCTGATAAATAGAGAAATAGTGAATCAGCCATTTGTTGTTTTCCATTAAAGTAAAGTGATTTTGCTTTATGATAAAGAACTGATTCAAATATCGATTCGTCATTTAATAAAATAGAATCACTTTTACTGCGGGAATAGTATTCTCCAATTTTAGCAATTATTCTTATATATGCTTCCGGATCATTTGCTTTTAAATACATTTTAAGTGCTTTATCAAATTTTTCTTCCTTTTCATAATATCGCCCACGATAATATGCCGGTTTCACAAATTCAATATTATCGTCTATATATGCACCTACGAAAATCATTTTATTTTTATCTTTAACATATTGAAGTAAATATTCACATTTCTTCATTAATTTATTAATAATAAATTCATCCTCGTTTATTATGCCATTAAAAAACATATATGCGCTGTCATTTGTTAAAGCATACATTGATTCATTGAAATCGGACTCTAAAATTTCACAGGCAAATATTTTTACTTCTTCCTTATCTATTATTGCTAAATTTTCCAATATACATTTTTTTGTTTGCATTGCATTGGGAAAATATTTGATCATTTTTTCCCAATCTCTTTTTTTATATAATTCATCAACTAAAAATATCTGATAACCCTCATCCTTTAATATATAAACAAGATTCTTATATTGTGGATTATTAACCATTTTTAATGCATTCTTTTCAAGCAATGAATCATAAGGAACAAAAATTGATTTCAGAATTTTTTCATTTCCCTTTTTAATAAAATAATCCGCATAGTATGATTTGAATGATGATTGTAGAAACACATTATCAATCTTATTAATAAGATTAATATTCATTTCTGGTTCTTTTAGTATTTTTTCAATAATTGATATATTACTATAAAGAACAATAAATATAAAAAATATCGGGAAAATCAATGCTTTCTTATACATCTAAAAGTAATTGTCCTTTATAAATAGGACTAACTTTGCCTTCTAAATAAACTTCATCAAAATTTTCATCAAACTCAATATTCAGGATTTCTTCTGAAGCAGTTTTGATTTTAATGGGACTTTTAATATTCATATTCTGTGAAGCAGAAATAGCGGCTGCTACTGAACCGGTACCACAAGCAAGGGTTTCATTTTCTACTCCCCTTTCATATGTTCTTATAAAAATCAATTCTCCATTTTTGCTGATAAAATCAACATTTGTTCCTTGTTTTCCAAATATTGAATTGTTACGAATTTCTCTTCCAATGTTTATTACATCAATATTTTCAATATCATTTAAAGTTATTACAAAATGTGGAACACCTGTGTTCATAAAATCACCGGTAAAATCCTGCTCTTTTACTTTAATGGTAATATTCCGTTTAAATGAATGTGGTTTTTCAATCTGTAATTTTATAATATTATCATATTTGATATATGCCTTATGAACACCATTTCTTGAACTGAAAATAGTTTCATCTCCATTAATGATTCCATTTATTTTAGCAAAAAGAACAATGCATCTACCACCATTGCCGCACATATCCGCTTCAAATCCATCATTATTAAAGTATTGCATCCTAAAATCATATTCAGTAGAGTTATTTAAAAAAATCAAACCATCTGCGCCAATACCTGTTTTCCGTTCGCATATTTTTTGTATTTTAATAGAAGATAGTTCAATAGAACTATCTCTATTATCTATTATAATAAAATCATTACCGCTACCTGAAATCTTGTAAAATTCAGTTATTTTCAAAAGCATTTACTCCTGTTTGTTTGTGTGAGGCTACATGCTCAAGGAGCATGTAGGAAAAAGAAAATAATAAAGACAATGATAATGTTTTGCGTAACATATTCTTCAAATTATTCAGAATATGCGGAATAATAAAAATGGGCAAGCACAGGGGCATTGCCCCTACAGGGATGAACATATTCTTCGAATTACTATTGATGAACATATTCTTCGAATTACTAATGCGTAATACATTCCTCGAATTACTCGGAATGTACTTTCTCCATAAGACGCAGAATTACTGCCTTCTGGGCATGTAATCTATTTTCAGCCTCATCAAATACTACTGAATTCTTGCTATCAATAACATCATCAGTAACCTCATCACCTCTATGTGCAGGTAAACAATGCATAAATAATGCATCCTTTTTTGCATGTGCAAATAATTCTTTATTAACCTGATATTTCATAAATGCCTTTGCTCTCTTTTCTTTTTCTTCCTCTTCTCCCATTGATGCCCATACATCTGTATAAACAATATCTGCATCCTTAATTGCTTTAATGGGATCATTGGTTATATCTATTGTAGCACCACTCTTTTCAGCCATTTTTCTTGAAATTGTTAAATATGATTCAGCTGGTTCATAACCCTCTGCACATCCAACAGTCATATTCATACCCATTAATCCTGCCATTAGCATTAATGAATGAGACATATTATTTCCTGCTCCCATAAATGCAAATTTCATTGAATCTGTTTTACCTTTATGTTCAAATATTGTTAAATAATCTGCCATAACCTGACATGGATGTTCATAATCAGATAATGCATTAATAACGGGTACCTTTGAATACTCTGCAAGTTGTTTAATTGATTTATGAGAGAATGTTCTTGCCATAATAATATCTGTCATTCTATCCAAATTTCTGGCAATATCAGGGACACTTTCCCTTTTTCCAAGTGAAATATCATTTGGTCCAAGATATATTGCATGGCCTCCTAATTGAGTAAAACCAGCTTCAAAGGAAACCCTTGTCCTTAGAGATGGTTTTTCAAATACCATTGCCATTGTCATTTGATTAAGTACATTTCTATATTGTCCCTTTTTCACTTCATTCTTCACTTCTATAGCAAGATTAAATAGATCTAAAACCTCATCCCTTGAAACATCCTGAATTGATATAAAATCCTTTTTCACCTATCCTCCTTTAATTAATTATCATCAACATTATAAATTTCTGCTTCAAATTCTTCCGAAAGCTCTTTTGTCAATTTTGTTCCCGATTCGGAAAGAAAAGATACAATATAAGTGAATTCTTCAAGAGATGTAAGATCAATTCTTCTTTGTGCCATTAATAAAATAAGATTCTCTTCAACACTAAATCCAATATCATGCAAATAGAGATTATGCTCCAATAATTTTCTGTAAAACGGTAAAATATTTGTTGTTGGTAATTTTAAAATAGGAGATACAAGGCGTAGATACATATTCTTATCTTCTCCTTTAAATAAATATATGTATATAACAACATTATTAACATTTATTGCCCATCCAAGCATGTTTTTATTGTCCGTTTCCATGCTTGCATCCTTTTCATTGGTGCCTAATGATTTAAGCATTTCATTTATAATCTGAGCTGCCTTTTCTAATGTATCAACTTTTTCGCTTGTAAATAGTGATTTAATATTATCAATAATTGAACTCATGTTAACCTTCCTTTAAATTTTTTCCACAATTAATACAGTATTTTGCATCAGTTTGATTTTCTGTTCCACATATAGAGCATATCCCTTTTTTATCTGTGGATTTTTTATTATTGGTTTTTATGAGGATTGAACCACAATGTTTGCAATATTTTCTTCTACTTGAGGATGATGATCCGCAAATAGAGCATAATGTCCTTTTCTTAAGCTTTTCAAAATTGTTTTTTATTTCAGCAATAAGATCATTAATGTCCGGTATAGGAATTGCAAAACCAAGTCCTGTTGCATCAATGATTTTCAATGTATTTATACCAATAATCTGACCCTTTCTATTCACAAGAGGTCCACCACTATTTCCCGGATTTATAGCAACATCTGTTTGAATATATATTTTTTTCTCTATTTCCCTTTCTTTTGTTGAAATAATTCCCTTTGTTACCGTATTCTCCAATCCCAATGGATTTCCAAATGCAATAACAGTATCTCCCACTTCATATGATTTACTTGCAATAAGGTCAATGTTTTTTATTTTCTTTTTTGTTCTTATACTAAGAAAAGCAATATCCAAATCCCTATAGGAGATTAACACTTTAGCATTGTATTCCTTATTGTCATTAAATTCAACAATTGCATTTGTGTGTTTACCAATTACATGAGCATTTGTAATAATCAATCCCCTTTTATCAATTACTAATCCTGTTCCAAGTGTATCAGAGGTATTAATGTTTACAACTGATTTTGCTACTTGTTCTATAATTGTTGATAATTTCTTCATATGCTTTTCCTTTTTTGATATTATTGTATATATTAACAATTAAAAGTAAAGCCCTACCCTTGACTAAGTTAAAATGCTTCATTATAATGAATCACTTAAAAAATAATATAGAAGATATATAACTTATTATAGGAGGATTAATGGTAAATATTCACTTACGCAGAATGGGTAAAAAAAAGGAACCCTATTATAGATTAGTTGTTGCTGATAGTAGGGCACCGCGAGATGGCAGATTTATTGACATGATTGGCTCATATGACCCAAGAGGCAAAATGGTTACAAAGATTGATATTGATAAATACAATGCCTGGGTAAAAAAGGGAGCACAACCAACAAAAAGAGTTAAAACAATCATTGGTTTTTATAAGAATGATAAGCTTGAAGGCAAAGTCATGAAAGATAATGTAATTATTGAAGCAAAAGAAATCAAAGATAATGTAATTAAAAAAGCTAAAGTCAAAGCAACTGAAAAACCCAAAGTAGAAACAATTGAAGAACCAAAGGTGGAAACAGTTGAAAAAGCCAAGGTGAAAACAGTTGAAAAACCTAAGGTAGAAACCGTTGAAAAAGCCAAAGTGGAAACAGTTAAAGAACCTAAGGTAGAAACAGTTGAAAAACCAAAGGTGGAAACAGTTGAAAAGGCCAAAGTGGAAACAGTTAAAGAACCTAAGGTAGAAACAGTTGAAAAACCAAAGG
>CBDUZN010000124.1:0-6493 GCA_965371715.1 uncultured bacterium
CAGCTGTGGGTAGGACAGAGATTTACAGAGAAATAAAAATTTTATATGAAAAATCTAATATTGGATTTATAGCAGGCAAGAAGTGGGTATTCAGTAGAATGGGGAATAGTGAACAGATCTCATATACAAAGGTTGGGACTGGGTTTGATTACCTGATTAACAAACACTTTGAATTTAATTCATTATATGAATATTTTATCGGAGACCTTGAATATGGAAGAATTGATATTGGTTGTGATTATAGTATTAGTAAATATAATTTCTTTTTCAGAAATCGTATAAAAGAAGTTTCATTAATTTTTGTTGATTCAATAATGGAATACATGAAAACCGGTATAGGAGGAACAAATAGTGTAAGGGGATATGGAGAGAATGTTTTGAAATGCTCTGATTTACTTGAACTTTCTTTTGAGCCCGGTTACAGTTTTTCAAAGAACCTATCAATATTATTGTTTTCCGATATAGGTTTTTATTCAGACACTGGTTTACCTTATCTTTTTCAGAAATATCTTCTTTCTTATGGAACTGGTTTTGTAATGAAAAATAGCAATTTGGAATTGGGATTATTTTATGGTATTCCTTATAAAAGTACATTCACTGAAGGTAGAATTCATATTGACTTGGATTATTGCTTTTAACTATATCAAGAATGAAATAAGATATACAGTCGGGGGTTGACATTTTGACATTTTTTAACAATTTAATTATATTTTATTACACCTGGAGTATGTTTTTGCTAATGCATTATATTTCATATTAAAAAATGGGTATGCATGATTAATTTCAGAATATTTCATTAAGCACTCATTTCTTAAAAATACTAGTAATTCATTTCGTATCATTTTGCCATATTTGGAGTGAAAATCAATATCTTTAAGATATAATTTGTTTCTATATTCAAATAACATTAAAGCAGATTGTATAGATGTATTTAATTTATCATCCTTTCTTTTCCCAGAAGAATAAGAATTACTTATTCGTTTATTGTATCTACCTAAAACTCTGCTTGCATACCATTGATCACCTAATATTTCACCAATAGGTGTTTCAATAATATGCTTTGATATACCAATTTTACTATTAAGACAATACAGAAAATTCTTTTTTGAGCCAAATATATCTTTAGTAATTTTTTTGTCTAAAAAGCGAATGTCTTCATTAAAATATAGAGCAGCACTAGACCAATAATAACTAAGAGGATTATTAACAATATGCTTTCTGCATGGATTATTGAGAACATAAATTATTGCATTTTGCATATATTTTTCATAATGTATTATTTGTGATTTAAAACGATTTTGAAAAACATATCCTCTCCCACCTTTATTTTTTCGATATTGCAAAGCAAAGGCTGTCTCTAAATCATGCATGAATTCGCTTATCCATCCATTATCATCCTTAATAATTAAATGAAAATGGTTTCCCATAATACAGAATGCTAAAAGTTTAATAAGATATTTATTCTTGAAGAAAAGCAATTCTTTTAAAAACAATTGTTTCATATGGTCATCATCAAAAATATATTCTCCCTTATCTCCTCTGTTCATTACATGATAGAAATGGTTTATTAATTTGATTCTTGGTGAATTCAAAACGCCTCCTTGTTTTGTATAAAGTATAAGAGATAATTGTCAAAATGTCAACCCCCGACTGTGAAGTTTTTTTATTACATAATAATGTTTTACTTGAATTTAATAATCATTTTCATATAATATTAGTACTAAAAAGGAGGTCAATTGACAATTGCTAAATTTAATAAAAAACAGATGAAAAAATACAAATGGATTGAATTGAAGTTTACTGATTTAATGGGAAATCTTCATAGGGTTACTTTACCGCAGGCACGATTTGATCATATTATGAAACATGGAGTAGGATTTGATTCTTCATCCTGCGCAGGATTCAAAAGCCTTGAAGGTGGTGATATGATTTTACTTCCTGATTTAAACACTATTCATATTAGTTATAATGATGATTCAACTGTTTGCTTTTTCTGTGATATTAGGGAAGCGGATACAAAAAAGGATTATGAAAGAGATCCACGCAGCATTACAAGAAGAGCAGAAAAATATATGAAAAAAACAGGGATTGCCGATAGTGCTATGTTTGGTCCAGAATTTGAGTTTTATTTATTTGATAGAGTTGAAGTGAAAAATGAAAAAAACATTACATTTGCAATGATTGATCTATTTGAAGGGAATTTGTCTTATGATGAGAATGTTAATGATACAGGGGAGTTTTTGGGAAAACATAATGGATATCATGCTGTATGCCCTAAAGATCAATCATTAGATATAAGAAATCAGATTTCAGAAATACTTATAGCACTTGGAATTGAAGTTATTTATCATCATCATGAGGTTGGAGCAGGACAGAATGAAATTGAAATAATCAGATATCCCATACTAAATGCTGCTGAACATACACAAACAATTAAGAATATAATAAAAACAGTTGCAATTGATAATAATGTATCTGCAACATTTATGCCTAAACCCATGTATAATATGCCTGGCTCAGGTATGCATTTCCACCAGCACTTATTTAAAAAAGGGAAAAATATTTTTTATGATAAAAAGGGTTATGGAGGACTTTCGAAAATTGCAGAATATTATATTGCCGGACTGTTAATGCATGGACGCGCATTATTAGCTTTTACTAATCCATCAACTAATTCATATAAAAGATTGGTTCCCGGATTTGAAGCACCTGTTAAATTATTTTATTCCTTGGCAAATCGCTCATCTGCAATTAGAATTCCAAAATATGCAACTGACAAAAATGAAAAACGAATTGAGTTCAGACCACCTGATGCAACTTGTAATCCTTATCTTGCCTGTTCAGCAATGCTTTTAGCTGGACTTGATGGAATTAAAAACAAAATATCTCTTAAAGATAATCATCTCGGTCCATATGACATGAATATGGAAAAAGCATCTAACACAATAAGGAATAATATCAAATGTTGTCCTTCATCACTTGATGAAGCATTAAATGCTCTGGAAAATGATTATAAATTTTTAACAGTTGGAAATGTGTTTTCATCCGATATTATTAAGGCATATATCAAGTATAAGAGAAATGAAATACAAAGTATAAACAAAAGACCACATCCTTATGAATTTGAACTGTATTTTTAGATAATATGACATTTATAATAACAATAGATGGACCTGCCGGGTCAGGAAAATCAACAACTGCAAAGGGAAGTGCCGAAAAACTTGGAATGATTTATCTTGATACAGGTGCTATGTATAGAGTAACAGCATTATATATGATAAAAATGAATGTTGATATAATGGATGGAAATACTATTAGAAAGTATTTAAAAAATATAAATATTACCTTTGATAAAAAGCGAAATATTTTTTTAAATAATAAGAATGTATCAGAAGAAATCAGAAATGAAGAAATATCTCAGGCAGCATCAAAAATATCAACTTTAAAATGTGTAAGAGATTTCCTTGTCTCTCTTCAGCGTGATATAGGTAGTAAATGTGATATTATTGCAGAAGGAAGAGATATGGGCACAGTAGTATTTCCGGATGCAGCTCTTAAATTTTATATTGAATGTTCTATTGACGAGAGAGCAAAAAGGCGCTATAATGAATATCTTCAAAATAGAATTGATGTTGATATTGATGATATTAAAGATGAAATTGAAATAAGAGACAACCGTGATAAGACCCGTAAGTATGCACCTTTGAGAATGGCTGAGAATGCTATTCTGATTGATACTACAAAATTGTCCAAGGAGGACCAGATTAACTTTGTCACTAAGAAAGCAAAAACAGTTAGAAAAGATTTACATTTTAGTAATTAAAATAATCCATTTTGTGGTTTCTCAAATCTTCAGAGCTAAAATTATTGGAACAATCCCTAATGGGTATAAATCTTTTGTCATAGTATCAAATCATATTTCTTTTGCTGATCCACCTATTATTGGTTATATAATGTATAAATTAACAAATAATACAAATACATATTTTTTTGCAAAGGAAGAACTTTTTAATTTGAATGCCTGTTTCGCATTTTTGATAAGTGCATTAAAAGCAATTCCTTTAAGGCGTTCTGGCCTTGATATGAATACACTTAAATCAGGCATTAGTATTCTTGAGAATGGTGGAAATCTTGTTGTTTTTCCAGAAGGAACTAGAAATAAAACTCATAGAATGCTAAAAGGGAAAGCAGGTGCCGGATATATTGCATTGAAATCAAAATCATCATTTATTTCATTTTTCATTAAAAATGCTAATGAAAATTTATTAAAAATACTTTTTGGAAGAAAACAATTGATAATAATGATTGGTAAAGTAAGACATTTCAAGAATGTTAAACCTAGTTCAAGAAATGCAAGAATTCTAACTCAAATTATGATGAATGAAATAGGAGATTTAAAAAAGAAATGCGCAAAATTATAGTTGCTGAATATTCTGGTTTTTGCTTTGGTGTTAAACGGGCAATGAATATGATTAATGATGTATCAATAAAATACAAAAATGTGCCTATATGTACATTAGGTCCAATAATTCATAATCCACAAGCAGTTGAAAAACTAAGAGATAGTGGAATAAATGTAATTGAAAATATTGATGAAATTAATGAAGGTGTGATAATCCTTAGAACTCATGGGGTTGAAAAGGATCTTATGCTTGAACTGAAGAACAAAGAGGTTACAGTTATTGATGCAACTTGTCCATTTGTTAGAAGAGCACAGGAATTTGTTGTGAAATTGCATAAGGAAGGATATCCGATTTTTGTAGTGGGAGAGAAAAACCATCCAGAGGTTAAAGCATTGAAAAGCCAAGCTAAAGATAATGTTATTGTTATTCAAAATGAAAGTGATTTAAAGAGTATAGCAAAATCAAAAGATGCAAAGATTGGAGTTGTTTCCCAAACAACTCAGGATTTGGAACATTATAAAAAAATGGTTATGATGTTTTTTGATTATTATAAAGAAATAAGAATATTTAATACTATTTGTAATGCAACATCACAAATACAAAAATCTGCCGTTGAACTTGCAAAAAGAGTTGATGCAATGTTTATAATTGGTGGATATAATAGTGCTAATACAAAACGGCTTTATGAATTATGTAAAAGAATTCATTCTAAGACTTATCATATAGAAACTGAAAAGGATATAAATCCTTTATTAATTGATGATTCTGTTCGGATGATAGGTATTGCTGCAGGCGCATCAACGCCGAATTGGATTATTAAAAATGTTAAAAATTATTTAAAAAAAATATAAACAGGAGGAACAAACAAATGGACAAAAACACTAACCAATCATTCGAAATTGAAATGGACATTTCGAAAGAAGAAATGGAAAAACTTTACGAAGAATCATTTAAGAGCTACGATCTTGATCTTTTTAAGAAAGAAGACAATGATGATGAACGAATTATTGATGGAAAAATTGTTAGAATTACAGATAAAGATGTAATTGTAGATGTAGGTTTAAAATCAGAAGGTATTATTAATATTGGAGATTTTCCTGAACCTGACAAGGTAAAAGTGGGAGATGATATAAAAATTTACATTGAAAGTTTTGAGAATGAAGATGGATTTGCAGATATTTCTCTCAAAAAAGCAATGTTTTTGCAATTATGGCCCAAATTAGAGGACAGCAATGAAAAGGGAACCAAGATTAATGGTATTATTAAAAAGAGAGTTAAGGGTGGTATGATAGTGGATCTTTTTGGAGTTGAAGCATTTTTACCAGGCTCTCAGATTGATTTACAGCCAATCACTAATCTTGATGATTTGGTAAATCAAACAATGGAATTTAGAGTTATCAAATTAAATTATAAGAGAAGAAATATTGTGGTATCAAGACGAGTTATTCTTGAATCAGAGAAAGAAGGCAAGAAGATGGAATATATTCAGAATCTGAAAGAAGGTGATGTGGTTAAGGGTACTGTAAAGAATATTACAGAATTTGGCGCCTTTATTGAAATTGAAAAAGGTATTGATGGACTTCTCTATATTACTGATATGTCATGGGGAAGAATATTACATCCTTCTGAAGTTGTTTCAATAGGTGACAATATTGATGTTATTGTAACATCAATTGATCATGAAAGAGGAAGAATATCTCTTGGCTTAAAACAATTGGCACCATATCCATGGGACAAAATTGAAGATAAATATCCAATTGGCAGCAGACAAAAAGGTAAAGTGATTTCTTTAGAGGATTATGGAGCATTTATTGAATTGGAAAAAGGTGTTGAGGGCTTGATTCATATTTCCGAAATGTCATGGACACAGCATATTAAACATCCTTCAGAAATTGTGGAAATCGGTGATGAAGTTGAAGCAATTGTATTAAGTATAGATAAAAAGAATGAAAGGATTTCTTTGGGACTTAAACAATTAGCGGATAATCCATGGGATAAATTTAAGATTGGTGATATTATAAATGGAAAAATTACAAAAATTACCAAATTCGGTGCTTTTGTTGAAATATCAACAGGCATTGAAGCACTTC